>JAGQRC010000257.1:2991-5973 GCA_020425835.1 Planctomycetota bacterium
CCTGCGCCACGGGTACTTCGTCGCGCCGAGCACGGTCCATCGCGGGATTCGACGTCTCCCGGCGGGACACTACGCGTGGATCGGCGACCGCGGCATCGCCTCTCCGACCCGTTGGTGGTGCCTGCCGGAGCTCACGGGTGAACGCACGGGTGAGAACGAGGCGACGCTCGCCGAGGAGGTCGGCGCGCTGCTCTCGGACTCGGTGCGACTGCGAACCCTCGGCGATGTCCCCGCCGGCGCGTTCCTGTCGGGCGGCCTCGACTCCGGGGCGATCGTCGCACTCCTCTCCCGCGCCGTCGCGCATCGAGTTCCCGCGTTCACGTTGGCGATCGGCGATGCCGGAATGAACGAGGCCGAGGACGCCGCCCGTACGGCTCGGACGTTCGGTTGCGATCACCACATCGAACGGCTCGACGACGTTCGTCCCGAGGAACTCGACGCACTCTTCGCTGCGTTCGGAGAACCGTTCGCCGATCCCTCGCTCCTCCCCACTCACCGGGTGGCGCGCCTCGCCGCGGGTCACGTGAAGTACGTGCTGTCCGGGGACGGCGGCGATGAGCTGTTCGCTGGTTACGCTTGGCTCCTGCGCGAGGTGAGAATGCGTCGGCTCCCGGCCATCGTCGGTCGGTGGGCGCGTCGACTCTCGCCACTCCTCCGACGCGGTCAACGATCCGCGCGCGCCGACGTCTGGGGCAAGGCGCTCCGTTGGGCGGGAGATCTCTCCGTCGGCCCGGCGCAGTCGTTCCTGCGTCGCCGCTCGCTCCTCGACTCGACGCGCCTCGCGGAGCTGTCCGGAGAAGCGCTGCCGTCGGCCACGCATCCGACCCCCCTCGAAGCGTTCGTTCTCGACCGCGACGCCAGCTGGGAGACGCTCCTCGACCTCGATCGGCGCTTCTACCTCGGGGGCGACATCCTGGAGAAGGTCGACCGAGCGACGATGCTGCACTCGCTCGAAGCGCGCGTTCCGTTCCTCGACCACCGACTGGTCGAGTGCGCCGCTCGAATCCCGATCGAGGCCCACATCGGCGCGCGGGGAACGGGCAAGACGATCCTTCGCCGGGTGATCGAGTCGGTGCTGCCGAAGGAGTTGCTCCAGAGACCGAAACGGGGGTTCGGGCTGCCCGTCGACCGATGGCTCGCCGGCCCACTTCACGCCGCGCTTCGGGAGCGTCTCCTCGATCGCCGCTTCCTCGAGCGAGGTTGGTTGACTCCGACCGCGGTCGATCGCCTCCTCGAGGGGCAGGTCTCCGGTCGAGAGCGCAACGGTCATCTGCTGTGGGCGCTGTGGTCTCTCGCCGCGTGGGCGGAGGGCCACACCATGCCCGGGGGCTCGCTGGCCGCCCTCGAGTCGCCTCGCTACAATCGCGCGCTCGATTCCGCGCCCCGCTCGCTCGCTCCCGTATAGCCTCGTCGACCGCTGGCGTGTCGACCCGTAGGCACGTCGGGCTCCACCCCCGCGCGGCGAGCGCGGACCACCTCGGACTCCTCACGAAGGGCGTCGATGAGCTCGCTCGTCCAACCCCAGTCGATCCTGACGCCGGCCGCTCGGTTCGGCACCGAGTCGGACGCGCAACGCGCGCTCCGCGCGGCCATCGACGGAACCCGTCTCTCGATCGCGGATGCTCACGCGATCATCGAGCACATTCCCGACGACGCACTCCGAGCGGCCGCTGACACCGTCCGTGCCCGCCTCCATCCCGAAGGCGCCGTCACCTACGTGGTCGACCGGAACATCAACTACTCGAACGTCTGCACGTGCGTCTGCTCCTTCTGCGCGTTCTACCGCAAGAAGGGCGACGCCGACGCCTACGTCCACTCCACCCAAGAGATCCATGCTCGGATCCAGGAGACGATCGACCTCGGCGGGAGCGGCGTGCTGATGCAAGGCGGCCTCCATCCCGACCTCGGCCTCGATTGGTACGTCGACCTGTTCCGCGGGATCAAGGCCCGCTTCCCCGACTTCTACCTCCACTGTCTCTCCCCGACGGAGATCTACGGGCTCGAGCAGGTCACCGGACTCGGACACACCGTCGAAGGGGCGACGACCATCCTCACCGCGCTCCGCGATGCTGGCCTCGACTCGATCCCGGGCGGCGGCGGCGAAATCCTGGTCGATGCGATTCGGACGCGGCGTCGTTCATCGTGCGGCGCCGACGACTGGCTGCGGATCTCCGCGACCGCCCATCGGGTCGGTCTCCCGACGACCGCGACCATGATGATGGGGCTCGGGGAGACGATCGAGATGCGGCTGGAACATCTCGACCGGCTTCGCGGCGTGCAGGACGAGACCGGCGGCTTCATCGCGTTCATCCCGTGGACGTTCCAGCCCGACAACACACCGCTCGGCAAGGCGATCCCGGAGCGCATTCCGGTCGACGAGTACCTGAGGTGGCTCGCGTTGTCGCGACTGTTCCTGGACAACATCCGCAACTTGCAGGTCTCGTGGCTGACCCAGGGGAGACAGGGCGGGATCGATGGTCTGCAGAGCGGCGCCAACGACATCGGCTCGACGATGATCGAGGAGAACGTGATCTCCAAGGCGGGAGCCCACCACGAAGCCAACGAGCGTCAACTCCGGACCATGGTCGAAGAGGCCGGCTTTCGGCCGGCGCTGCGCAATGCGGGCTACCGCCGACTCGCCGACCGCGACGTTCCGCCGGCGCCGGTTGGAGCATGAACGATCCTCGGCTCGAGTCGCGAATCGCTGCGGCTCTCGACGGATTCCGCATACCCGAGTCCGTGCCGAAGGAGCTGAACGGTGCGCTGGTCCCTCCGCCGAGTGAGGGGGCGGCTCTTCGCCTGATCGCGCGGACGCTTCATGCCCTCCTCGTGCGCCGGCCCGCCGAAACGGTGGTCCTCGTGGAGACCGTCGGCGGAATGGAGGATCCGGGTGTGGGCTGGCGAGTGGCCGCCGACGGTTGGCTGGGGGCGCTCCCGCTCGACGTTCCGCTACGGGACGAGCTCGTCCAGCACTTCGATGAA
>JAGQRC010000025.1 GCA_020425835.1 Planctomycetota bacterium
GAGGTGGGCTTCCTCGAGATCCAGTTGGACAACGGAGCGAGACTCGTCCGAGGCTTCGACGAGCGAGAGCAAACGACGCATCTCGAGCTCCGGGACTCCACCGACACGTCCCTGCACGGAGTCGAGTTGGTTCGGGGTCCCGCTGGGGACGTGCTCCAGAGAACTCGGACCGTCGATGGCGTCATCGACGAGTTGAGCTACGACCCGCTTCGCCGTCTCGTGCAGTACGCGCACGACGTCCAGGGCCAGACCGCTGGACAGCGACTCCAGACATGGAGCCTCGACCTCGCGGACAACTGGCTGGAGAAGACCGATGACAACGGCACTCCATCATCGTCGACGCCGTGGGTGAACGACCTGGACCAGTACCTCGATTTCGAGCCGTGGACCACGATCGACCACGACGATCTGGGACAGGAGATCTACCGGGAGACGAGCAACGGATCTCGCACGACGACCTGGGATGCGTTCGGGCGACCGATCGCGACCGCCGTGACCAGCGCCGGGGCGACCCAGACGGTGTTCTGGTTCTACGACGCGTTGGATCGTCTCGTCGCGCGCTTCCGCTCCGCGGCGGACTACACACGTTGGACCTACCTCGGAGACCTCCTGATCGAGAGCGACCACAGCGGAACCGTGCAGAGCTACGTCGAGGGTCCGCACGGGATCTACCGTCTCTCGGGAACGGGAGTCGAGCGCTACCTCCACGTCGATCCGTTCTCCAACATCACCGCGGTCCACGACGGCATGACGGTGCTCGAGGAGTACGAGTACGATCCCTACGGAGAGCCGCGCGACCCACAGTCGGGAGCGATGATCGCCGGGAGCGGTGAGGGCAACGAGCTCTTCTTCCTGGGGAAGCCGTTCGACTTCTTCACTCGTTGGGTGCGCACGACCTACCGTCACTACGATCCCGCGCTCGGTCGGTTCATTCGTCGGGATCCCCTGCGGGAGGGCGGCGGTCTCAATCTCTACGGTTACGCGAACCAGAACCCGCTGAGCTACTTCGATCCCACCGGACTGACGGGGCAGCAGATCGAAGCCGGACCGCCAGCGATCCCCGAGAGTGCTCGATTCTCGGCGGGATACCTGGCGTTCCGGGTCCTGCAGGAGAACGATCTGCTGGAGCAGTACACCGTGTTCCACCACGTGGACACCAAGGAGGGACAGCAGGACATTCTCAACGCCTTCGCCGACCTCCTGGGAGTCGACCCGAAGTCGATCGACAACTTCCTCGCCGCGAGCATCTTCGGGCAGGTTCGCGACAACAACAACGAGATCCTGAACTACAGCGAAGTCATCCTCGATCCCGAGCTCCGCGCGTCACTCATCCGCGGGGTCCACGCGCTCGAGGACGCCATCGCCTATCGATGGACCTACGAAGCCAACGAGTTGCTCAGCGCGATTCCTGGCTACGGGATCATCAGCTCGGTGGGGTTGATCGTGGTGGACGTCGCCAACGGGGACTACCAGAAGGCGTTGTACCGGACTCCGAATCTGATCCCCGGAATCAAGACGGTGAAGTCGGTACAGAAGGCGTTCAGGATCACCAAGACTGCTCGTAGTCTGTACAAGACGGAGCAGGCCTTGAGGGCGCTCAAGATCACGACGACGAGCCTCAAGGCGACGCATCAGCTCCGCAACGGAAACGTCCTCGACGCGGCGGTCTCGGTCGTCGGGGGCAGTCGTCTGCCCATCGAGGCGCAGATCGGAGCGAAGTTCGCGAAGGCGGAGTCCGATCTCCTCCACGGGAACTGGAAGGCCTCGGTCTCCGGGGTCTTGAAGATCCTGGTCGGCTTGCCCGGGCGGTAGATCGATCCAGGTCGTTCGATGGCTGCCCTCGGGTCGATCAGGATCCGGGGGCACCTTCGTCGACGGGTCGCCTCATCCTCCAGGTGGGGAAGACCGCTAGCCCGCGTTCTCCTCGAGCGTGTAGCCGACGAGGCGAGCGAACTCCTGGTCGGCCTCCGATGGCTCCGGGGTCGACGACGCGTCGGTCGACGCCGCGCGCAGGAGCAAGCGTTGGATGGAGAGCCCCTCCTCCATCACGATCGACCCGCCTTCCGGTTGGAGCGGCTCGAAGATCATCGACCCCTCGGACCAGGAGAGCATGTCGCGGACGACATCGACGACGTGCTCGGTCACCTCGCGCTCGAGGATGTCCCGAGCGATGACCCCATTGGCGCAGAGGATCGTGGCCAGAGGTCGCTTCTCGCCGGGCTGCGCCTGCGCCTCGAGCGCCTCGCGGAGCTGCTGCTCGTTGAGGAGCCCCCGCTGGATCAAGCGATGACCGAACCGGTCCCGGGCGTCGGAGCTGGCGTAGACGACACGGCCATTGCGGAAGAAGAGCCGCGCCCCCCAACCCTCGGAGATCGCGGTGACCGCGCCGGACTTCCGCGTCGAGCTCACGATCTGCAGAATGGCGTCGAGTCCGAAGCCGATGAGGTGTGCATTGAACGCCATCGAGAGTCTCCGTAGGGCTGCTGGTCGACCGACGAAGAGTACCGGGCGCGGGAACCAAACGGCAAACCGGGGGTGGCGCTGCCCCCGGGCGTACCGTCGCAAACGGCCGGAACGTCGGGCCTTCCGCGAGCCGGGGCGCGGCGCCGTCCGGGACGCGCCGGATGGTTTCGTCAACGGTTGGCGTCGAGGAGCCCCGGGAAGATGACCGGCGGGCTCGAAGCATGGAAGCGCGTGGTGGGTGCCGACGGTCGCGACCTGATCGAGGAGGCGACGTCGGTCGATCCCAAGGACGTCACGGCGGTCGCCCGGCTGCGACGGCTCGCCCCGCGCGATGACGTCGAGATCGCGCTCGAGTTGGTCGCCGCGCGACGGATGGCGCGTGCGAAGTTCCCCGATCGCGCGGATCGGCTGCTGGCCGATCGCGCCGGTGTCGAGCAGGCGAGCGCGACGCGGGTCGCGGAGCACAAGGCCACTCGCTATCGAGCCCTCGCGCTCGCGCAGGTGCACGATCTCTGTTGCGGGATCGGCGGCGACGCGATGGCCCTCGCGTCGGTCGCCGAGGTGACCGGGATCGACGTCGATCCCGTGCGGGCCTGGATGTGTGGAGAGAACGCTCGCTGCTCGACGGCGTGCATCGACGTGGTGGCGGCGCCGCCTCCCGCAGGCGCCGACACCGCATTCCATCTCGACCCCGCTCGCCGCATCGAGGGCGAGGAACGACGGCGCCTACACCGCTACGAGGACTACCGACCGGGCCCTGCGTTCATCGCCTCCGTGCGGGAGCGCTATCGCGCCGGATCGATCAAGCTGGGCCCGGGGGTCGATCTCGACGATGTCCCGGAGACCGACCAGGGCGAACTCGAGTGGATCGAGGACGCCGGGGAGTTGGTGCAGTGTGTCTGGTGGACCGGGGAACTCGCGCGAGACCGAGGTCGGAGGCGCGCGACGATGCTCCCGAGCGGGGAGAGCATCGTCGGAGAGCCCCGAGCGGTCGCGGTCATCGGAGACGGACGATTCGACGCGTGGCTCTACGTCCCGCGCCCCGCGATCGAGCGCGCGAGACTCGTCCACACCGTCGCCGACCCCCTCGCACTGCGCGAAGTGATCGGCGGGCTCGGTCTGTTGACCGGACCCGAGCATCACGAGTCCGCATGGTGGACATCGTATCGAGTCCTCGAAGTTCTCCCGTGGCGCGAGGGCCGGATCGCCCAGTGGCTTCGCGCCCACGATGCTGGCGAGGTTGTCGTGAAGAGTCGCGGTCGAGCGATCGACGCCAACCGAGCGGCCCGTGCCCTGCGCGGATCGGGTGCGACGCCGTACACCGTGTTCGGGCTTCGCTCGGGTGCGAAACGCATCCTCGCGGTGATCACCGCCGGGGCATGACCACTCCGTTCTCGATCCGATCTCCACGACATGGGTGCATCCCCACCTACCCGAGATACAATCGCGCGAACACTTTGGCACTCGAACCGGGAACCATCGTGACGTCACTCTCCGAGCTCACTCCAGGACGACTACTCACCGCGTATGCACAGGGGTTCTTCCCGATGGCCGAGGGTCGTGACGAACCGACCATCCACTGGTTCCATCCCGATCCCCGCGCGATCCTCCCACTCGATGCGTTCGACCCTTCCCGCTCCGTTCGATCCTTGATCCGGCGCGGAGTGTTCGATCTCCGCTCCGACACGGCGTTCGCCGAGGTCATCCAGGAGTGTGCGCGTCCCCGTCCGAGCCAGGATGAGACCTGGATCAATCCCGAGATCATCGACGCCTACATCGAGTTGCACCGGATCGGACACGCACACTCGATCGAGGCATGGGTCGGCGATCGGTTGGTCGGTGGGTTGTACGGCGTCCACATCGGCGCGGCGTTCTTCGGCGAGTCGATGTTCCACCGACCGGATCTCGGGGGGACCAACGCTTCCAAGGTCTGCCTCGCTCACCTCGTGTCCCACCTGAACGACCGCGGATTCCAGTTGCTGGACGTCCAGCTCCAGAGCCCTCACATGGAGCGATTGGGGTCGATCGAGATCCCCCGGGACGAGTTCATCCAGCGCCTCGCGCACGCGGTGCGGCGAAGGGCCACCTGGTGAGCGAAGACGAACCGGACCGATCGGATCCTCTGGTCGGTCGCACTCTCAAGGGCAAGTACCGAGTTCTCCGGCCGCTGGGTCACGGCGGGACCGGACGCGTGTACGAGGCGGAAGATGTCGATCTCGGTGCGCGGGTGGCGGTCAAGGTCCTGCACTCGGACGTCCACGCCGGCACCGATGCGTTCTCGGACCTCGCCGCCGAGGCACGTCTCCTCACGACCGTCGATCACGAGAACATCGTCCGCTGGATCACCTTCGATCGGACGGAGGAGGGACTGCCGTACTTCGTGATGGAGTTCCTCGACGGGCGCGAGCTGTCGGAGGTCCTCGCCGCCGAGGGTGGTCGACTTCCGTGGCGGCGCGCCTGTCGCTGCGCGTTGCAGATCGCGCGGGCGCTCGAGACCACGCACTCGCTTCCGAACGGCCAGGCGCTCCTCCACCTCGACCTGAAACCGGACAACGTCTTCGTTCTGAACGGAGAACGCGACGACGGCGACGAGCGGGTCAAGGTGATCGACTTCGGCATCGGGCAGCACGGCACGAGCGACCCGGTGATGATCGGCACGAGCGGACTCGCCTCGTCCGCGCACGACTCGATCGGCGGAGTCCCCGATCTCGGTGCGACGGTCACCGTGCTCCGACCGAAGGCCGATCGAGATGGTGTCCCCCGCGCGCGCGGAGGAACACCACTCTACGCCTCACCGGAGCAGGCCGCGCACCTCCTCGATCACCCTGACGTCCGACCGCTCGACGGCCGGAGCGACGTCTACTCGCTCGGTGTGCTGCTCTTCCACGCGTTGTCCGGAGAGTTCCCGATCCCGGCCGCCGAGTCGATCGAGGAGACGCTGCAGCGTCACCTCGATGTCGCACCGAGCCGCGTGCGACAGCGTGGCGTCCGCACCCCGAAGCGGGTCGACGATCTGATCGACCGCTGCCTGCGCAAGCGGCCGGAGGAGCGACCGAGCGCCGGTGAGGTGCGCCGCTCACTCGAACGCGTGCTCGCGCGGCGTCGCCAGAGTGTGGCGTGGGCCGTGACGACCCTCGCGGTCATCGGGCTCGGGATCGCGCTCTTCCTCTCCCAACGCGACGAGTCCATCTCGCTCGCGATCGCCGATGATGATGTCGTGCTGTTCGGTGCTCGCGCGGTGACTCGCGATGCGCCGCGCGGTCTCGCGGTGCCGACCGAGGCGTGCCCGTGGAGCGTCGATCTGGCGGCGCCGGCCCTCGCCGGTCACCTCGGGCGATCGAGCGTCGAGGTCGTCGCTCCCGATGGCAGATCGCTCCCCCTGCGGGCGACCTCGATCGAGCCCGGCGTGTTCCGGCTCGAGTTCGATCCGGGTGCTCCGCTTCCCCGGCCTCGGGATGGAGACGAAGGCTGGTTCGTGTTGCGTATCGCCGAGGCGTCCGGCCGAGCCCGGCGCTCCGAGGCGTATCGGCTGCACTGGATCGCCCCCCCGAGCAGCGACGCGATCGCTCGCTGGGTCGATGGCGCTCTCGGCGGCCGCGGTGAGGCTCGACCCTGGGATCCCCACGACGGGCTCGAGCTCTCCGAGGCGCCGCCGACCTGGCGGTACGCCTCGATCGCTCTCGGCGCCACGACTTGTGGTCCCATCGATCTGCGGGCCCCTTCGTCGCACCGCGTCGAACTCGATGTCGCGCTCGCGGACCAGAGCGTGGAGGCTCCACTCGAGGTCACCATCACCGATCTCTGCGGCCGCTCCGTCGTGAGCCGTCGGTCGGTCCGGCTCCTACCCGCGCCCTTGAGACTCGGTCGCGCGGACCACCCCGGGCTCGGCGCTCGCGAGGTGGGATCGGATCGACCGCTGCGCACATCGGATCTCGTCCTCTCTCCGCGCGCGTACTCGATCGAGGTGGCGACGAGCCGCGCTTGCCGGCTCGGACTGCAGCTCGTGAACCACTCGACGGGCGAGCAACGGACGGTGCAACGGGAGTGCGACGGTCTGTTCGTCGACATGATCGACACGGTGTTCCCCGGGATCTCCGATGGTCGGTACGAGTTGACGGCGACCGCGGAGGACGCATGGCGCGACGAGGTCCGTCCGACTCGAACGCTCGCCTTCGAGTGGGTCTCCGAGCTTCCGGAGATCCAGGTCTACTGTCGAGAGGACCGACTCATCGCGGGGCGCATCCACCGATTTCCGAGCACGCCGAGCGGGCTCGGCGTGCAGATCGTGGGACGATCTCGTCGGGTCATCGTGGAGGCGACGTCGATCATCGATGGGGATCGTCGACCGATCGATCGGTTCGTCCTCGACCCGGAGAACCCCGACCACCGGCTCGACGTCACCCTCGACGGCGAGACCCGCGCCGCGTTCGAGCTGCGGATCCATCGCGATGCGCACGACACTCGACCCCAAGTCGAGCTCTACCCGATCGAGATCGATCGCATCGCTCCCGTCGTCGATAGCGGACTGCCCGATCGCTGGTTGAGCCCGACCGACCTGACCGGGCGGTCGCTCACGATCACCGACCCGCCGTTCGACGGCTCGTGCTCGATCTCCGCGCTCCTCGACGCCCAGCGGCTCGATCCCGAGTTCGCATCTCGGAGCATCACGCGGATTCGATGGTCCGACCTCCTTCCGCAAGGGATCGCCGACGGCTCCCATCGGCTCGAGCTGCTCGTGCACGACGAGGTCGGCAACGAGACGCGGTGCGCGATCGACTTCTCGCTCTCCCTCCATCCTCCCGTGCTCGAGGTCCGGGCTGGTCCCGGAGACTGGCCGGTGCGACGCGTCGACGGCGCGGACGAATGGCTACGTCGATGGGACTTCACGGTGGAGACGCCGGATGATGACCTCGAGAGCATTCACGCCGAGGTCGAGCTGTTCGACGACGATGACGCATCGCGGCCGATGCTGTCGATCGACTTCCCGTTGGTCCGGGTCGCGGGTCTCTACCGCGTCTCGGACGACCCCACGGCTTCGAGCGCCAACATCGCTCCCACCTGGGCGGGCCGACGCGCTCGCGTCACGATCGAAGCGATCGACCGCGGTGGGTTGCGTTCGCGAACGGTCCGCGAGAGTCGACTCCCGCGACGCGATGCCCTTCCGCTCCCCCCGAGCATCGATCTCGGCGCGCGACGGATGATCCTGATCGATCCGCGCTCGGCCGAGTTCGACGCGGGCGGCCGCTCCTTCGAGTTCGGCGGACGACGTCGGGTTCAGGAGCTGCCCCACCTCGAGCACGAGATCGCCCCCGCCGACCAGGCGCCGTACTACCTGGCCACTCGACCGGAACCCGAGCAAGGGCTCTCGTGGAGTGATGCACGGCGGCTGGCCCGCGAGCGCGATGCCGACCTTCCCAGCTGGTACGCGTGGGAGTTCGCCGTTCGGGGCGGAGGTCGCTACTGGGAGCGATATCTCGGTCGGGAGCTGCACGGCCCTGACGGAAGGAGCGGGCTCGACGATACGGCGGAGTGGACGCGGTCGCCGTGGATCGAGGGAACGACGCGAGCTCGACGCTCGAGCCCGCGATTGAGAGCGACCATCTTCGGCGCCCTGGGTGAACGAGACTTCGACGCCGCCGAGCGCTTCGTCGTCGGGCGAGCGGCGTTCGATCGCTTCGAGCCGGTCGCTCGCGATGCGACGGCGATCAACAATGGCACGCCGATCGGCTTTCGACTCTGTTTGGACCTCGCCGGACTCAGCCGCTGGCTCGAACGCCGATGGGGGATGCGGTGACGTGGGGTCGTTCGAGGATCCTCGCGGCGGCGGTGCTCGCGGTCATCGCGCTGAGCACCGGCTGCAGCACCGGGAGTGATCGGGTTCCGGGCGAGCGGCTCCCCTTCCACGTCGCGCTGCTCCCCGCCAAGCTCGTCGATCGCAGCGCTCTCGACAAGGCGCTCGGTTCCGAGGGCAACGACTTCCGAGTCCACTTCGAACAACAGTGGTTCGATCGGACCCTCGCGCGAGAGCTCCAGGACACCGCATTCGTCCGGGTCACGCCGATCGCGCTCGCCGCGGACCTGATCGACGAGCAAGCGCGGGATCGGGCCGCGATCGAGCAGGCGGACTTCGCCGACCTGATCATCCAGCCGATCCTGCACTACGACTCGCGAGTGACGTTCGGGAGCAACGAACGCTTCTTCGAGAGTCTCCGGTTGTCGCTGACGTGGCCGGTGTTCTCCTGGTACGTCAAGGACTGGGACTACTCGTTCAACGGGCAACCGGTACAGCTGACCGCGCGAAGCTACTTCGGCGACACCGCGGAGGCACCTCTTCGCTTCTCGACGCGCGTCGACCAGAAGGTCCTGGAGGACGACGCCCAGGTCGAGGCGGATGACCCCGCACTGAGCTTCGTCGAACGCACCGGGGACGGCTGGGGAAGTTACGCGCTGGCGATCTTCCTTCCCTCGACGCTGCTCGAGGGCGATCGCGACACCACGGCCGCAGCGGTCAAGGAGGAGGTGTTGGTCGATCTCGCCCGTCGACTGGCGATCGAGTTGGCTCGCGAAGCGCGACTGTTCCAGAACCCGGACAAGGCCAACGTCTGGCTGCTGACGAGTTCGCCATCCGTCCATGAGCTGGACGAGAGAACCGTCGAGCTCTCGATGCCGGTCACCGTGTGCGACGCGTCGCTCCCCGGTCTGCACAGCTATCGTATCGACGGGGGTGAGCGCATCCGCATCCCCGAGGACCAGCGCGAACTGTTCGAGCTGACGTTCGTGGCGGAGCGTGAACGCGGCACGGCGCGAGTGGAGATCTTCGACGCTCGAGATCGCCGTCGGAGTTTCACCTTCGCGCTCGTGCCGCCCGAGGAGAGAGAAGACGCCGGAGCAGAGTGAATAGGCGAAAGGGGGATATTCCCCCTTTCACGGCCGTGGTGTGCATCGGTAGAACTATCGGATAAGCAGTCGAGTACGCGGAGGATTCCCCCCGGAGTCCCCCAACTATGCGTACGACGTGAGACCCGTTCGGCCGCCACGATTCTCAGAATTGAGTTCGCGCGTGCGCGCTCGTTCGGAATCTCGAGTTTTCTTGGCGGATCCGGTGGGCTCACCGCGTATCGGAGATTGGGACCTCGGGCAGGTCCCCGTTCCATCGATGAGTTAGGTTCGGTCTATGTTCGGTTCGCGCGCCGACGACGGCGAAGACCGGGGCGAAGTGCCCGAGGGACATCCCGAGCGCTCTGATCCGGAAGAGCGCTCTGATCCGGAAGAGCGCTCCGATCCGGAAGAGCGCTCCGACGGAGCGGGCGAGGGGTCGAACACCCACGACGTGGAGGAGATCACTCAACTCCTCCGTCGACTCGGCAGCGGCGATCGCGCTGTGACCTCGGATCTCGTCACGAGTCTTTACGAAGAGCTCCGCGCTTTGGCGGCTCGCGTCCTCCGGAACCGGCACGCCCATCACACGCTTCCGCCGACGGCCCTCGTCAACGAGCTGTGGATGAAGCTCCACGGCGGGACGAAGCCGCTGAAGTGCGACGACCGGCGTCACTTCATGCGGGTCTGCGCGCGGGCGATGCGCCAGATCCTGGTCCAGCACGGTCGGCGGCGTCGCCCGGCCAATGGCCTGTCGGACGCGTCGATGGATGCGTACTACCACTCGGTCGAGGAACGAGTGGGTGACCTGCTCGACTGCCACGAAGCGATCGAGAAGCTCGAGCTGATGGACCCCGTGCTCGCCGAGATCGTCGAGCTCCGCTGTTTCTTCGACCTGACGATCGCGCAGATCTCCGCGTGGCTCGGCCGACCGATTCGATCGATCGAACGGGACTGGCAGATGGCTCGGAGCTGGATGCGGCAGCACTTCGGAGAGAACAGGGAATGACGGATTCGAACTGGGAACGCATCAAGGCGATCGTCTACGCGGCACTCGATCTGCCGACGGACGAACGGGAACCCTTCGTCGAGCGCGAGTGCGGAGAGGACGCGGATCTGCGAGAACGATGTCTTCGCCTGCTCCGCGACTTCGGACGCGATGACGATTTCCTCCGCCTCGATCCCGAGGGAGACCCGCCAGAGCCGGATCGGGTCGCGGAGTTCCGGATCGAGCGGAAGATCGGAGAGGGTGCGCTCAGCCGGGTCTACGAGGCGTACGACCTTCGGCTCGAGCGTCGCGTCGCGCTGAAGCTGCTGCCGGGATCGGCGCACGCCCCGTCCGAGGAGGTGCGACGTTTCCAGCGCGAGGCCAAGCTGTCGGCTCGGCTCGACCACCCGGCCATCGCGAAGATCTATCACGAGGGGGAGCTCGAGGGGCATCACTTCATCGCGATGGAGCTGGTCGATGGTCCCTCGCTCGCGCAGGAGATCCAGGCGCGTCGCGAAGGGCGCCCGGAGGAGGCGTCGAAACGCGAGACGTTCGTTCGCGACGTCGCACGCTGGATGCTGGAGGTCGCGCGCGGTCTCGAGCACGCCCACCACGCCGGCGTCGTCCACCGTGACATCAAACCGTCGAACCTCATGATCGGTCGCGACGGTCATGCGAAGATCGTCGACTTCGGCATCGCGAAGGGGCACCACCTTCCGACGCTCACGGATGCCGTGGAGCTGATGGGCACGCTCCCGTACATGAGCCCGGAGCAGGCGAAGACGTTGGAGATCGACGTCGACCATCGGACCGACATCTACTCCCTCGGTGTGACGCTCTACGAGACGCTCACCCAGAAGCGTCCCTTCGGTGGGCGAACGACGAAGGAGATCATCTCCCGGATCACGCACTACTACCCGCCACCCCCACGCTCCGTGCAGGAGGGCATCCCTCGCGACCTCGACGCCATCTGCACGATGGCCATGGCCAAGCGCCCCGAGTACCGCTACGCCGCCGCCGCCGACATGGCAGAGGATCTCGAACGGTTCCTCGACCATCGTCCCCTCCGCTTCGCCGGCCCCAGCGTGCGCCGGAGCGTGCGGGAGTTCTTCGATCGTCACGGGCGACGGGCAGCGCTCGGCGCCGCACTCGTGCTGCTCGCGATCGTCGCTTGGCAGGCACCGAAGTACCTCACCTCTCGACGTTGGGTTCCGGTGCGCATCGCCGCCTTCGACACCGACGGTCGGGAGCTCGAGGGATCGGTCTCGTACCACCGGATCGACGCTCGCTCCGGTATTCCCGGAGAGGAACGCGTTCCACTGGGGCAGCTCCCCGTCTCGGAGAGCCTCGAGCCGGGGCTCTACCGCTTCGTCGTCCAGGTCGAAGGGAAGCCGTTCCTCGAGTTCACCCGGTATCGCACCGACCGCGACGATCCCATCGAGATCGAAGCGCGGTTCCTCGCGGGCGACCCGTTCGCGGACATGATCGAGATCGAGGGCTCCTCCCTGCGGATCCCGGCACAGGAGATCGATGCCAACTGCGCCAACCGTGGGGCGGTGGTCGAGGTCGCCGGATTCTGGATCGACAAGTACGAGGTCTCGATCGGCGAGTACCGCGCATTCCTCGCGGCCACCGGGCGACCGGAGCCGCGTGAATGGGAGGGGCTCCCGAACGACGCCGAGACGAACCGCCTACCGGCGATCTACGTCACTTGGGAGAACGCCCGTCGATATGCGGAGTGGGCGAACAAGCGGCTGGTGACTCACCCCGAGTGGGAGCTCGCGGGGCGCGGGCCCAACGCCGATCGGTATCCGAACCCGGAGACGAACGAGTCGAACTACGAAGATCGTGCCCGGATGAATCGGGACGGCTTCGGCGATGATGAGTTCACGGAGGCATTCCGGAGGAATGCGCGAGCCGTCGACAGCGACGCCCCGGGGGCCGATCTCGGGCTTCGAACTCCGAGTGGTATCCACTTCCTACTCGGAAACGTCGCCGAATGGACGGAGAGCATCATGTGGATGACCCAAGACTCGGGCGAGGATCGACTCGCAGACCAGGATCGATGGGTCATGGGCCCTGCATGGCTCCATAGCGGCTGCAACTCCAACGATCTGCGGATGCACCACAAGATCGGCGTCGGCGACAACGGACAGAAATGGGTCGGCTTTCGCTGCGCGCGAAGCGTCGAGCCCTGAACCAGACTGAGCAGAAAGGTCGGAGAACGGACTCTCCGGAACCAGAACTCTTCTCGAACTGGGGGTGATCTATGTTCGAGCTTTCCGGAACGGTGACCCTGGCGAAGTGTCCGGTCGGTCAAGATCCCAACTCGTACGCAACCGCGATCGGATCGCCGTCCAACCGTGTCGACGGTTGGCGCGACGATCTCGAGAGCGAGATGGAGTCCAGCCCGATGCCGGTCCACGCGGTCGACCAGCAGGCGCTGATCGATGCCATGGAGGACCTCTGCGACGCCGCGGTTCCCGACATGGAGCCATCCCTCGCCAGTGTCTCCTCCCCGAAGAGCGGCGGGGGCTGGAACTCGGTGACCACGATGGCCTTCTTCTCGATGGCGGATGGCGGCGGCACCTACACCGAGGGGACCGACGTGATCTACCTCGGCATCGAGTATGTGAGTTGACCATGTCCCGTTATCAACGACGAATGGAGCTGGCGAAGGACGGTGACGAGCGGTTCTTCGCCTGGATCGACGGTCAGACACAGGCGGACGTGGAGGCACGGAGGGACTGGTGTCGTCGGATCGAGGGGGAATGGGTTCCTCTCGGCTCCGACGAGAAGCACCTGCGACGGCAGCATCTCCAGGACATCCGAGTGGTGCTCAATCGGCGGTTGCTCGGGCGCGCGCTGCGGCCCGCTCGGCTCGAGCCGGTCATCGCGTCATCCGCCCTGGCGGCGCGTTGCGTCGGGGACGTTTTCTGGGATGCGTTCGTCGGCCACTTCCCGAGCCGCGCACGCGACTGGTCGCGCGGCTTCGAGTGGGTGGACCGCGCCGCCCGAAAGCGACGCCTCCGACCCGGCTGCCTGGGGGAGGTGGAGATCGACGACATCGAGTTGGCACTGATCCGGTTCGCCAATGGTGAACTCGCGATGCAGGACCGGGGGCTCGACCCCGGAGATGGCGAGCCATCCCGTGGCTCGGAGTTCTTCCTCTTCCCGGAGCTCGCCTTCTTCCTGATCGAGTGCGATGTGAGACCGGAGCTCTGGCGGCGACTCCTGCGGACGCTGATCTGTGGTTGCTGGATCTTCGCCCGTCGCTATCAGAGCGAGCCCATGCAGGAGGACTGCGATCCGGCCTTTCGTCGGGACCCGCCGCTCGGTCCGCTCTCGTCCAAGACGATCGATGGACTCCGGCGCGCCGTGCGCAAGTGGACGCTCCGGGAGTGCACGGATGAGTTCCGCCTGATCGCGACCTACTGCTTCTCGAACCGTGCCCGTCGAGCTCCGGGTGTCGGCGTGCTCTGACAAGCCAGCGTGATCGGCCGGCTGCGGCTGGCAGAATCGCGCGATCACCGGCATTTCGAGTGAAGTAGCTTCTCGGGATTCGGAGATTGCCTTCACTCGAAATGCCTCTGCGTCGCGGCTTCGGACGGAACCGAGGCAAGGTTGCTGTCCTTGCCGCTCCTTGCGATAGCAGGATTCGCTGGCGCCTCGCTCGGCCGATCACGCTTGTTTGGGACCAGTTGCGAGCCGGCATGCGAGTCGTCGCCCGTGCCGGGAGGCAACGGGAGCGACTTCCGCTGTTGGCGTCCAAAGCGTCGAGGGTCGACACTGGAGGGAGCGCGTCGCCGTCCTCCCTCCGGGCGCCGACCTCACTGCGACGGAGGCTCTCCATGGTGGTCGCGAATCCTCGCCGCGGCTCCCGCGAGGTCCGCACGACGCTGACCCTCGGCCTTCTTCTCTGGCTTCTGCCCGCGTTCGC
>JAGQRC010000258.1 GCA_020425835.1 Planctomycetota bacterium
ATGAGCTCTGGGGTCACTTCGAGCCATTCCTCGGGAAGAGCCTCGAGTGCTTCCAACGCGTACGGAAGATCATCGAGGAGCTCGACGAGCTCGTGGAGACGGGGTTCGGTGGCGCGGAGGCCGAAAGCGTCCGCCGAATGGTGGACGAAGTCGCCCTCGCCGAGCACGAGACGGACCTCCTGCAGCGCGAACTGATGAAGTGCCTCTTCGCCGCGGAGGGATCGCTGACGCACGGAGAGTTCATTCTCTGGATGCGGCTCGCGGCACAGGTGGCGAATATCTCCGACTACAGTGAGAACCTCGCCGATACGATCCGCCTGACCCTCGAGTCGAAGTAGGCGCTGTCGTGGAATCGATCTTTATCTCGCTTGCAGCCATCTTCGGCTTCTACATGGCATGGAACATCGGGGCGAACGATGTCGCCAATGCCATGGGGACGTCGGTCGGCTCCGGGGCACTGACGCTCCGGCGCGCGGTGATCCTCGCGGCGATCCTCGAGTTCGCGGGTGCCTTCCTCGTCGGATCACACGTCTCCGAGACCGTCCGAAAGGGCATCGTCGACCCGGCGGTTTTCAGCGATGTCCAGGTCTTCATCTACGGGATGCTGGCCTCGCTGCTCGCAGCCGGAGTGTGGCTACAGATCGCGTCGTATTTCGGTTGGCCGGTGTCGACGACGCACTCCATCGTCGGCGCGATCATCGGGTTCGGGGCAGTCTATGGCGGAATGGACGCCGTCCACTGGGGCAAGGTCGGCGGGATCGTGTCGAGCTGGGTCATCTCCCCCGTCCTCAGTGCGACGATCAGCTACCTCTTGTTCCGTCTCGTCTTGCGCCAGATCTTCTATCGTGCGGACCCCGTGCGTGCGGCGAAACGACTCACTCCGATCATCGTCTTCGTCGTCTTCTTCACCCTGACGCTGGTCCTGTTCTTCAAGGGACTCAAGAACCTCAAGCTCGACTTCGGACCGATCACTCTCACCGGAATCGCCATTGCCGTCGGAGGGGTCGCCGCCGGAGTCGCGCGAGCGCTGACCGCGAAGATCCGCCTCGACCCAAAGGTCGAGGAGCCCGCCGCGGATGAAGCGGTGATCGCCTCCCTCGATCGTGCGGCCCGACATCTGATCCGCGCCAGAACCGCCGCACGCGGTGAGATCCGTGAACAGGCGAACCAAGCGCTCAAGGATGTGGTGTCGATGGCGGGCGGAGCCCGTCGCCAGTACCGGCACGGCACCTCGAGCCAACGCTACCAGCAGGTCGAGCACATCTTCGTCTATCTACAGATCGTCAGCGCCTGCCTGGTGGCTTTCGCGCACGGAGCCAATGACGTCGCCAACTCCATCGGCCCGCTCTCCGCTGTCGTCCAGACCGTCCGGAGCGGGGCTATCGCGGTGAAGTCGGACGTACCTCTGTGGGCCCTGGCGCTCGGCGGCGTCGGGATCGTCGCCGGACTCGCCACCTGGGGCTGGCGAGTCATGGAGACCGTCGGGAAGCGCATCACCGAACTGACGCCGACACGGGGCTTTTGCGCGGAGTTCGGTGCCGCGATCACGATTCTCGTCGCATCGAAGGCGGGCTGGCCGATCTCGACGACGCACACCCTCGTCGGCGCAGTCCTCGGTGTCGGACTCGCCCGCGGCATGGGCGCGCTGAACTTGAACACCGTTCGGGACATCGTGATCAGCTGGATCGTCACGGTCCCTGCTGGTGCAACGCTCGCGGTCGTCCTCTTCTGGGTGCTGCGCTCGGTGTTCGGATCCTGATCGACGTCGGGGCTCCGACGTACCACTCCTTGGAGGGCGCACGACCCTCGCATCGACCCGACGGAACGGGGCTCGAGACGCTTGTCGTCGAGTCGCGAGTGCGGGGCGCAGGCGACCTCTCGGGCCCTGCGTCCCGAGAGGGTGGCGAGACCCGAGCGACCTCGACCGGAGAGAAGTCTCGCTCAGTGCTTCTTGTACTCCACCAGCTCGAGCGCGATCGAGTCGTTGCCTCCGAACGTGCAGCTCCGCAGCGGCATCGAGAGCTTCGGATCGACGACGAGTTCCGAGATCTTCTGGAACTGATCCCCCTGCTTGGTGTGCAGCTCGAGGAGATAACCCTCGATCCCCGCGATCGTCTCCTTCTTCACGCACTTGACCTTGGCGCTGCCGTAGAAGTCGGTCTCCTTGCCGACCTCCATTTCGCTCTGTCCGATCAAACCCGCGAACATGGCATTGCCGAACATCATCATGGGGAGCATCGCCATGTTGGCGTTGCCGGCGAAGATCGCCGAACCCTTGACCTCGCTCTCCGGCATGAGGCTCTCCGTCGTCGTGGTCACTCGGACGAGCGGCTTCCCGGCCGCGTCCTTCTCCTCGGTCGCGCGGACGTCGAACGAGCAGAAGACGCTCTTGCGCTGATTCGGCTTCCCCATCTCGACGCGATACTTGAAGAAGGCGGGTCCCTGGTACTCCCATGGCGCCCATCGGTCGGCGGTCGGCGACGGGGCGGGTGCCGCTTCGGTGCGGTGCGCGACGAGTCCGACCGCGGCCGTGGCGGCGGCGACGATACCGGTGGTGACGCAAGCGATGAGGGTTCTCACGGTGTGCTCCTCGGCTTCGGGGTTTGGGTGGTGTCGGGGCCTCGCGACCTGTACCCCTTTCGCGACTCGGGTACAATCGCCTTCCGGAGCGACGGTCGCTCCGCATCGTCCCATTCGCGAGGAGCCGACGTTCGTGGTCTGAGGAGTCCTGAAAAGCCTGGTTTCGCGGAGCCCCCAGCGACGGAGCGCCGCGACGTTCCTGCAGGTTAGCGCCAGAACTCGCCCCGACACCGGCGAGTTGACGAGGTGTGGGTGATCGAACTCTTTCGGCGGATGCCCACCGGCTGATCTCGGCCCGACTGGGGAGCAAATCCCGGGAGCGATCCCGGGGACAAAGACCCCAGAGAGATCCTTCGACGACGAAGGCCCGACTCCAAAGTCCCTTCCCCGACGACGCGCCCCCGCCCGGGGACCGCGTCCGCGCGGGCGGTTCCCGACCATCCTCAAGTCGCTCCCTCCGGACCCCCGATAGTCCGAGGGGGCACGTCCATCCCGGGTCCGTCGCCGTGTTCGGCGACGAAACGGACGGGCCCGACGGACGTTGCACGGAAGGGCTGCCCAAATGTGCGGCATCTTCGGAATCACGGCGCATCGTGACATCGCCCCGTTCCTGGTCGACGGGCTCTCCCGCCTCGAGTACCGGGGCTACGACTCCTGCGGTATCGCCGTGTACGACGGCGACGGTCTCGAGATCCGGAAGGGGGCCGGCGAGGTCGCCGTCGTCCGCCGCGAGGAGAAGTTCGACGAGCTGCACGGCGAGACCGCGCTCGGTCACACTCGTTGGGCGACCCATGGTCGCGTCTCTCGCGTGAACGCCCACCCACACCCCGACACCTACGGCGAGATCGCGATCGTCCACAACGGCATCCTCGAGAACCACGCCGCCCTGCGGACGGAGCTCGAACGCGGCGGGCACAGCTTCGTGTCGGAGACCGACTCCGAAGTGATCGTGCACCTCATCGAGTCGGAGGTCCGCCGCGGCGTCGCGCTCGAGGCCGCGATCCTCGCGACGATCCGACGGCTCCAGGGGACCTTCGGACTCGGCGTCATCTCGAGCAAGGAGCCCGGCGTCCTCTACGCGGCCCGGAAGGAGAGTCCGCTGATCGTCGGCGTGGGTGACGACTTCCACTGCTTCGCGTCGGACCCGCTCGCGTTCTCTGCCGAGACCCACCGCGTGATCTACCTCGAGGACGGCGAGCTGGTTCGCGTGGACCCGGAATCGGTCCGCATCGTCGACGTCACCACGGGCAGCGTCATCCATCGCACTCCGGTCGAGCTCCATCTCCAGTCGCGAGACACGCAGCACGATGGATTCGCCGACTACATGTCGAAGGAGATCCACGAGAACGCGGCGGTCGCCCGCATTGCGCTCGCGACCCCGATCGAGGAACTCGACCCGATCGTCGACGAGATCCTCGAGTCGCGACTCTCCTATCTCACCGGGATCGGAACCTCGTACTACGTCGCGGTGATGGCGCAGTACGCGTTCAACCAGGTCGCCGGGTGTTTCCTTCCCGCGCTCTCCTCCGACGAGCTCCCCTACCTCGTGAGCTTCGCGGATGGCGATCACATCATCGCGATCTCGCAGTCCGGCGAGACCTACGACACCCTGAAGGCGCTGCGACAAGCGATGCGCGACGGCGCTCGGACCTCAGCGGTTCTGAACGTCCCGACCTCGTCGATGGCGCGCGAGGTCCACCATGCGATCGACCAGAAGGCGGGTCCCGAGATCTGCGTGCTGTCGACCAACTCGACGATCTCCCAATTGGTGATCCTCTTCCGCGTCGCGCTCCGGCTCGGCGAGCGCAACGGGCACCTCAGCGCTGCCGAGGTGCAGTCCTACCAAGGGGAGCTCGAGCGTCTGCCCGACCAGTTCGATCGCGCCTGGGGCACGTCGCACGAGGCCCTACGCGACCTCGCCCGTCGCCACAGCGTCATTCGGAACTGGTTCTTCCTCGGTCGCAGCATCTACCACGGACTCGCGCTCGAGGCGGCGCTCAAGTTCAAGGAGGTCACCTACTGCCACGCCGAGGGCATGCCCGCCGGCGCGTTGAAGCACGGGACGATCTCCCTGATCGACGAGGCGATGCACAGCGCGATCTTCCTCCCGTCGGAGCGCGAGGAAGAGCTGCGAACGCAGTCGCTCGGTGCTGTCGCGGAGATCAACGCACGCGGCGGGAGTGTGGTCGCGTTCCAGCCATCCGGGATCGGAGACCCCGAGGGGTTGTTCTACTCGGTTGTCGAGCATCCGGACAACGGTCCCCTCACCAACCCCCTGTTGGCGCTGATGCAGGCGCAGCTCTTCGCCTACTACACGGCCCGTGCGCTCGGTCGCAATGTCGACAAGCCGCGCAACCTCGCGAAGTCGGTGACCGTCGGCTGATCGAGCGCGCGCGGTCATCCGATTCGACCGCTGCCGGGGCTCTACCGCCTGCACTCTACCGACTGCACTCTATCGCTTGCATCCTGCCGAGTAGACCGACGCGAGACATGGGGCATGTCGAGCGTCGCTCTCGCTCGAGGACGGTCTCCCAAGGATGCGAGGTCGATCGTTCGGTTTTCGCCGGTGCGCGAACGACCGTCGCGACGACCGTCTGCGCAGAGGCCCTGGCGCAGTGTCGGTGGCACTCGACTTGCCCACCACCGTCGTACGCTCGGCGAGCCGACGCGGAGATCGCGGATGCGTTCGCCGGGTCCACGAAAGGAGTGATCCCATGTTGACGGTCACGAAGAAGGAACGCCCCTTCGCTCCGACCTGGCGCGCTCCGTTCGAGTCGTTCCGGCGCGATCTGTCCAACTTCTGGGAGGGTCTGCGCGGCGACAACGAGTGGGAGTGGTTCGATACCATGACGCCCTCCCTCGACATGTCGGAGACCGACAACGAGATCGAGGTCAAACTCGACCTTCCCGGCATGAAGAGCGATGACATCTCCATCCAGCTCAACCACAACCTGCTGATCGTCAGCGGGGAGCGCAAGGAGGAGAAGGAGGAGAAGAACAAGAGCTACCACCGCGTCGAGCGGCGGTCCGGCTTCTTCTCCCGAACCGTCACCCTCCCGTGCGAGGTGAAGGAGGAAGCGGTCGAAGCCAAGTACAAGGACGGCGTTCTGACCATCGCCCTGCCGAAGGGTGAGACGGCCAAGTCGAAGAAGATCAAGATCAAGGGCTGATCGACCTCTGCCCGGGGAGGGTCGAGCGTAGTGAACTGCTCTCGAGCCGAATCTGGTTTCGAGGCCAGCGCGTCCGGCGAGACGCTGGCGTACTGGGTGGACACGTCGAGTCTCACCGGGTGTGCTGGGCGCAGGAAGCTCGGGTTGCCGGCCGGAACGAGTCTTCAACGAGCGAGTGTGTCAGTAGTCGTCGGCTCGAAGCGGTGGCTATCTTTTGA
>JAGQRC010000259.1 GCA_020425835.1 Planctomycetota bacterium
GCTCCGGGCGAACGACAGCGCGATCTTCCGATTGAAGCGTGACGTACCCCCGGTGCTCCCCGTCGACTTCTTGAGCTGCGAACAGACGACGCTCGCGGACGAAGTCGCGATCCAGTTCACCAACGCGGGCCCGTACGACTCGATCGAGGTCTACCGAGACGACAGCCTGCTCGTCACGCTCCCGGGAACCGCGACGAGTTATCTCGACCTCACCGCGTCGCCGGGACGTCATGCCTACGCCGTGGTGCCGACGACCGGCGCGGCGAAGGCCTCCCCTCGTCGGTGCGAGCTCCGAGTCGGCAACGGGGCGGTCCTGCGGCGGAAGCTCGCCTTCCCGCTGGCGAGCCCGTACCAACTCACTCGTGATCCTTCGAACGGGATGTTCTACGCGACCTCGAACTCCGCGTCCGCCGCGGATGAGTACGCGGTGTTCGACGCGAACCTCGACTTCGTCGGCACCCTGCCGTCGGCGGTGGAGGTGCCGTTCCAGGTCGCGGCGTTCGCGGTGCGACCCGTGCCCGGCGGCAGCGAGATCTGGAGCATCGCGTGGGAGGTCCCCGCGCCGTGGCTGCAACCGCAGACGTTGCTCCTCAGTGTGCAGGATGCCGCCGATGGATCGCTGATCCAGTTGCCGAGCATCATCGACATCCCGGGAGCCGGCGTCGGTGTCGCTCTGACCTATCCGACGGGGATGACCTACGACGAGACGACCGACACGTTCTGGTTCCTCGAGCGGAACACGGACACGTTCTGGCAAATGGACACCAACGGCGAGTTGCTGCAGTCCGTGCCTCATCCGATGCCCCCGCTGCAGGACTTCGTGTTCAACCTGGGGCTCCAGGTCGAGGCCGACCGCGGGGGACTCACGGCGACGACGGCGCGGCCGGAGGACCGCGAGATCACCATCGCGATGGGCATCTCGTTCAGCGGGACACCCACGGGTGGGGTGATCGAGCTGGACGATGTCGAGATGTCCGCGCTGTACGGGATGGTCCGAGCGAACGAGCGACTCTGGGTCACCGGCTCGGAGGGCTCGCTCGCACAACTGGTCGAGGTGAAGGCGGGCGACGCGTTGACTTATCCCGCGGACCTCACCTGCACGGAGGACAGCCCGCTGTCGGTCACCCTGACCTGGACCGAACCGGTCTCGTACGACGAGGTCGTGGTCCGCCGATCCGGTATCCCGATCGCGGTGGTTCCGGGCGGGATCGGGACCTTCTCGGACCCCGGCGTTCCGGTCGGCCCGCGGACCTACACGATCGCCGGGCGAACGGCGACCGAAGAGAGCACGCCGGTCGCGTGCGGCATCACGGTCACGGGAGGCGGGCCGACGTTCGTGCGCGGCGACGCCTCGCGGGACGGCGCCGTGGACATCTCCGACGCGGTGAGCATTCTCGGTTATCTGTTCGCGATGGGTCCGACGCCGAGCTGCCTCGACGCGGCCGACGTCGACGACAGCGGCGATCTCAACATCACCGACCCGATCTACCTGCTGTCCTACCTCTTCACCGCGGGCCCCCAACCGCCCTCCCCGTTCCCGGCGCCCGGCGGCGACCCCACCGGCGATTCCCTCGACTGCTCGTGACAGTCACGTTCCAAGGGTCTGTAGCGGAGTGGGTTAGGCCTCTGGACCCGATGCCATTTTGATCAGTCAAAAAAGCGGATTGCATTCGCCAAAGAAGAGGATACCGTCTCGCCGAAGAAGAGCTGGAAAGGGGTCGACACCATGCGCTGCCTCCTCGCTGTCTTCTTCCTCGCTGCGCTCGTCGCCTGCACCGCCGAGAACGGAGGCACCGCGCCGACGCGATTCGACGGTGCGCTCCCGATCGAGGTCACCTGCACCGTGGGGATGCTCGGCGACCTGGCGGAGCGCATCGGAGGCGAACGCGTCCACGTCCAGAACCTGATGGGCCCCGGCACCGACCCCCATCTCTACCGGGCGATCCCCAGCGACCGTCGCCGACTCGAGGACTCCGACCTGATCTTCGCCGTCGGCCTCCACCTCGAGGGCAACCTCGGCCCGATTCTCGAGAGCTTCCGTCGCCGCGTCCACACGGTCGCCGTGGGCGAGCGACTCCCGCGAGATCGACTCCTCGCCGATCAGCAGCACCCGACCGCCTACGATCCTCACCTCTGGTTCGATGTCGATCTCTGGAGCGAAGCGGCCGGGGTGGTCGCCGACGAGCTCGCCGAGTTCGATCCCGACGGTGCCCCCGGCTATGCCGAGCGCGCGCAACGACTCCGGGCCGAACTCGCCGAACTCCACGCGGAGATCGGCCGGGAGATCGCGTCGATCCCCCGCGAGCGCCGCGTGCTCATCACCGCCCACGACGCCTTCCGCTACTTCGGCCACGCCTACGACATCGAGGTGCTCGGGATCCAGGGCATCAGCACCGCCGACGAAGCGGGGGTCCGACGCATCCGCGACCTCGTCGACGCGATCGTCACGCGGAAGATCCCGGCCGTGTTCCTCGAGTCGACGATCGCCGAGAAGAACGTCCGCGCGTTGGTCGAGGGGTGCGAGAGTCGCGGCCACCCCATCGTGGTCGGGGGAGAGCTGTACTCCGATGCGATGGGCGACCGTGCCGGACCGGCGGGGAACTACATCGGAATGGTCCGACACAATCTGGTCACGATCATGAACGCACTGCGATGACTCCCGACGACTCCCCCACACTCCCCGCGATCGAGGTTCACGATCTCACGGTGGCCTATGGTCGCCGCCCGGTGCTGTGGGACATCGATCTCGAGCTGAAGGCGGGTCAACTCGTCGGAGTCGTCGGCCCCAACGGCGCGGGCAAGAGCACGCTGATCAAGGCGATCCTCGGCCTGGTGCCGGCGGCGAGCGGCTGGATTCGGATCTACGGCGAGCCCTACGCCGCGCGACGCCGGGAGGTCGGCTACGTTCCACAGCGCGAGAGTGTCGACTGGGACTTCCCGGTGACCGTTCGAGATGTCGTGCTCATGGGAACCTACGGCCACCTCGGCTGGTTCCGACGCCCGGGCCGACGCCAGCGGGAGAGAGTCGACGCGTGTCTGGCGAAGGTCGAGATGACCGCGTACGCGGACCGCCAGATCAGCCAGCTCTCCGGCGGACAACAACAGCGCATCTTCCTCGCCCGCGCGCTCGCCCAGGATGCGCGCATCTACTTGATGGATGAGCCCTTCGCGGGGGTGGATGCCGCGACCGAGGCGTCGATCGTCAACGTGCTCCGCGAGCTGCGATCCGAGGGTCGAACGGTCGTGACCGTGCACCACGACCTGCAGACCGTCGAGGAGTACTTCGACTCGGTCGTGCTCCTCAACCTCCGACTGGTCGCCAGCGGGACGACGGCGGATGTGTTCACTCGAGAGAACCTCCTCGCGACCTACGGTGGGCGGCTCACGATCCTCGACCGCGCGGCCGAGGCCGTCCGTCGGGGTGGTCCCTTGCCCGGCCGTTGAGCGAGGTCTTTCCGATGCTCGGACTCGCGATCTCGGACCTTCTGTTCATCGACTACAACACCCGTGTCGTGCTGCTCGGGACGCTCTCGCTCGGAGCGGCAGCGGGCGTCGTGGGGGCGCTGACCCTGCTGCGCCGCCGCGCGTTGCTCGGGGACGCGCTCGCCCACTCGACGCTCCCCGGCGTCTGGATCGCCTTCCTGCTCTTCGGGCGGAGCTTCCCCTGGTTGCTCGCCGGAGGCTTCGCATCGGGCCTCGCCGGCGTCGCGTGCGTCGCGATGCTGCTGCGCTGGTCGCGCATCAAACCGGATGCCGCGATCGGCCTCGTCCTGAGCGTCTTCTTCGGTGCGGGACTCGCGCTCTCGAGCGGGGTCCAGAATCGACTCGAGACGGCGAGCAAGGCGGGGATCGACGGCTATCTGCTCGGCAAGACCGCCGGCATGCTCCTCGCCGATGCCCAGCTGATCCTGATCATCGGTTCGGTCGTCCTCGCGGTGATCGTCGTGGCGTACAAGGAGTTCAAGCTCGTCTCGTTCGATCCCGACTTCGCCTCGGTCCAGGGCTGGTCGGTGCTCGCGATCGACTTCTGCTCGATGGTGCTCCTGACCGCGACGACGGTGATCGGGCTCCCCGCGGTGGGCGTCGTCCTGGTCGTCGCGCTGTTGATCCTGCCCGGCGCGTCCGCGCGATTCTGGACGGTGCGACTCGGCCCGCTGCTCGTGCTCTCCGCTTCACTCGGTCTGCTCACGACCGGCGTGGGAACGTTGGCGAGCGCATACCTTCCCAAGCTCCCGGCCGGACCCGTCATCGTCCTGACGGGAACGGTGATCTTCGTCGCCTCGCTGCTGTTCGCGCCGCGCCGCGGCTGGATCGCGAGCTGGAACGCCGAACGGTCCTCGAGGGCCCACCGCCTTCGCCAACGCATCCTGCAATTCGTCTACGAACACCACGAAGACGCGAGCGCCGCCGGAAAGGCCCCGACCGAGCTCTCCATCCCGCTCATCGCCGAGCGCCTGGGCTGGGGCCGTCACGTGATCCGCTCCGCGGTGCGACGGCTCCGCGCCAAGGGGCTGCTGGAGTCGGTCCCGTCCGGCGCGATCACTCCGACTCGACACGGTTGGGATCGGGCGACACGCGTGGTGCGGACGATTCGTCTCTGGGAGCAGTACCTGCTCACGCACGCGGACATCGACCGCGACCTGGTCGACCCCGATGCGGAAGTCATCGAGAGTCTGCTCCCCGTGGATGTCGTGCACGAGCTCGAAGTGGGGCTGGTTCGATCCGGGCGTCGTCCCGTGCAACCGTTCCCGGAACGCTCGGAAGCTTGGAGCGGCGCATGAACCTCATCGACGCCGGCACCCTGAACACGATCATCGTCGCCGCGCTCGCGAGCGTCGGCTGCGCGCTCGTCGGGGTCTTCCTGGTGGTGCGTGGGATGAGTCTCCTCGGCGATGCGATCAGTCACGCCGTGCTCCCCGGCATCGTGATCGCGTTTCTCTGGACCGGGGATCGCGACCCGGTGCCCCTCCTCGTCGGTGCGGTCCTGGCTGGACTCGCCACCGCCTTCCTGACCCAGACCCTTCACCGCCGAGCCGGGGTCGACGGTGATGCCGGGATGGGTATCGTGTTCACGACCCTCTTCGCCATCGGGGTCCTGCTGATCGGTTTCGCCGGCAACGTCGACCTCGATGCCGACTGCGTGCTCTTCGGGAACCTGACGTTCGCGCCACTCCGACTCACGACGATCGGCGGGTGGGAGATCCCCCAACCCGTCGTGCCCCTCACTCTCGCCCTCGCGATCGATCTGCTGTTCATCGGGCTCCTCTGGAAGGAGCTCGGCATCACGTCGTTCGATCCCCATCTCGCCAAGACCCTCGGGATCTCGGCGACGCTGGTCCACTACGCGTTGATGTCGGCGGTGTCGGTGACGGCGGTCGCGGCGTTCGAGTCGGTGGGATCGATCCTGGTGATCGCGATGATGATCGCGCCGGCGGTCACCGCTCGGCTGCTGTCCGATCGCTTGGTCGGCATGCTCCTCTGGGCCGCGGGCGTCGCTCTCCTCAGCGCCGTCTGCGGTGTGCTGCTCGCCGAGCGGCTCGACCTGAGCCACGCTCCGGTCCTCGCCGTGGTCAGCGGCGGCTTCACAATGACCGCGCTCCTGTTCTCCCCGCGACAGGGTTGGATCGCGCTCGGTCTCCGACGCGGCGCGCTCGCCCTGCGGATCGCGGCCGAGGACATCCTCGGTCGGCTCTACCGGCATCAGGAGCGACAGGAGCGGACGAAGCGACTGCCGATCGTCGGACTGACGGATGCCGGCCTCGGTGACCCGCTGCGCCGCGACGAGATCCGCGGCGGCTGGTTGCGGCGTCGCTGGGCACTGGTCGCGCTACGGATCCGCGGATGGATCGAGCGATCTCCGACCGGGTACCTGCTGACGGAACGCGGGCTGGAGCGGGCTCGGGATCTCGTCCGGCGACACCGCGCGTGGGAACTCTACCTGAGCGATCGGCTGG
>JAGQRC010000260.1 GCA_020425835.1 Planctomycetota bacterium
TCACTCACCTTCTCGCGCTCAACTTCTCGGGAGCCAGCGGCGATGACCTCGACACCGATGATGATGGCGTGCTCGACATCCTGCCCTGGGACGCCGTGGTCGATCTGATCGCGCTCGTCGAGGAGCCGAACCCGCCGCTCGCCACGGAGTTCCACTACGGTCCGTCGAGCGGGACGTGCGTCGCGGCCGACAACTGCAACGAGATCGGTCCCGACGCGACCTTCGTTCCGAGTCACGCCAAGCGGTGTTCGGACGGGGGCACCTGGTTCATCAGCGCGTTCGACCCGACCCTCGGGACCGACACGCCCGGCGCCTCCAACGACTCCGGTCCGGTCGCCTGCGACCTCCAGTGCTTCCCGTTGACCGGACTCGTCTGCGACGCCGACTGCGTCACCGGCAACCTGGTCCTCTCCTGGGTGAACGGCGGAACGTACACCGACATCACGGTCGAGCTCTTCGACGCGTCGGCCGTCCTGGTCGACTCGATCGCGTTGGCAGGCGATGCCACCACCACCGGCTTCGCGGCCTTGGCCAACGGCGCCTACAGCGTGACCGTGACCGCCAACTGCACCGGGGGGCTCTCCGTCACCGCGAGCTGCACCTTCAATGTCGCCGTCTACTCCGGTGAGTCGAACATCATCGTCGCTCTCGAGGGAGCGAACGGCGCTGTCGACAGTGTCGGGGCCCTCGCGACCGCGTTCGGCGTTGCGGGCAAGGACTACGTCATCGTGGACTCGCTCGCGTACGCGTGCCTCGACCAGTTGCAGCCGAACGACGTCGTCTGGGTGATGCTCGGGACGTTCCCCAACGAGGCCTCGTTGAGCGAAACCGACGCGCAGGTCTTGATCGCGCTCCTCTCGTCCGGCGTCTCGATCTACATCGAGAGCTCGGACCATTGGGGCTTCGACGACCCGACCTCCTTCCTCGACTACGATGGGGTGGACGGTGGGCTCCTCGACGGAACGGTGATCGCGGACGGAGACGACACGTTCCTCGGCATGGTCGGGAGCACCTTCGAGAACGTCGAGCTGGCGGGCGTCGCCGCGAGCTACACCCAGGACAACGCGGCCGGGGATGACTTCACCGACCAACTCGTCCCGGCCGGCACCGCGTTCTCCAACGACATCCCGGGCGGCAACTCGGGCGTGATCTGGTCCGACGACAGCACGGGTGGCTCGCTGGTCGCGTACGACACCGGGATCTACACGAAGAACCTGGATCCCTACGGGGATGTCTTGGCGCAGAGCTGGGAGTTCGGTGGCTACGGCGGCGATCAGACGTCGCTCGCGCAGATCTACGCCGCTGCGCTGAAGCGCACGACGGGTGGAAGCTGCAACAGCTGCGTCGGTCTGCGTGCGGATGCCAACGCCGATGGCATGATCAACATCGCGGATGCGGTGTCGATCCTCGGCTTCCTGTTCACCGGGGGCTCGGCACCGGTGCCGTGTCCCGAGGTGGGGGACGTCAATGGCGACGGGCTCCTGAACATCGCCGACGCGGTTTCCTTGCTCGCGTTCCTGTTCAGTGGCGGGCCGGCTCCGGTCGCACCCGGCTACCCGAGCGCAGAGTGCCTCGATCTCTGATCGAGTTCTGCTGAGGTGACGACGGCGCGGAGGGGCCTGGCTCCTCTGCGCCGTTCTCGTTCTCGCTCACCGCGATCGCGGGGCGTTCGGGAACGACGTCGCATGTCGGGCGTGGGTGGGCCTCGGTCGGGGCGGGTTCGAGTTCTCGGCGTCGGGTCTCTTCGAGCCCTCGAAGGACGCGCGCGCCGCACGCTCGCGTCAGACCGTCGGGGCCTCGGGGTCGACCAGCTCCTCGTATCCGCACTCGCAACGATAGTAGGGTCGACCCGCCGCTCGGAAGCCGAGGACCAGTGCGTCGACGACGGAGACGTGTTCGACGACGCCCGGCTCGGTCTCGGCCGGCAGCCAGATGTCCGGCTCACACTCGCACAGCGGACAACTCAGGACGATCGACTCGGCCGCGCTCTGATCGGTACCCCGCATGGGTCTTCCACCTTTCTCTCGGCGAGGCGGTGCTGCCTCGCTGAGATCGATATCGGACCTTCGACTTTCGTCCTGTAGCGGCGAGGTTGGAGATTCCGGCTCCGGGATCTCCCGACCGTGGAAATCCGGAACGTGATGGGGGATCTCCCGCCGCGGGCTGCTCTTGACCTCGGACCGGGATGTCCCGTAGCGTTTGAACCGTGGTTCAACTCTCATCGGACCGAGTCCGGGCTCGTCGACGCGAGATCCTCCACGCTGCAGCGAACCTCTTTCGAGAGAGGGGTTTCGGGGCGACGGGGATGCGAGACGTCGCGGCGGCGTGCGGGATGACGGCCGGCAACCTCTACTACTACTTCCCCTCCAAGAACGACCTCCTCGCGTTTTGCCAGGAGGAGGCGGTCGGGACACTGTTGCGTTGGGCGACCCACGTGGAATCCCGGAGCGAACTCTCGCTCGAAGATCGCCTGTTTTTCCTGATCGCGGGCCACGTGATCTGCCTCAACGAGTCCTACCCGGGTTCGTTGGCGCACATGCAGATCGAGGACCTCACTCCCGAGTGGCGAGCGAGGATCGTCTCCGCCCGCGACGAGTACGAGGCGGTCTGGCGCGACTTGATCCGCCGGGGCACCGAGGAGGGACGCTTCCGAGCGGTCGACCCGAGGGTCACCGCGCTCGGCTTCCTCGGCGCGGTCAACTGGACGGTGAAGTGGTATCGCGTGGGGGGAGACCGATCGGCGCGGGAGATCGCCGCCGAGTTCGGTGAGACCTTGGTGCGGGGCATTCTCGCCCGACCCGAAGCTTGGCGGCCGCCCGAGCGCATCCTTCCCGACGTGAACCTTCTTTCGCCCGACGCGCCCGGCGCCGGCGGCGACGATGACTCCCGAGAAAGAGCGAAAGCGTGAACAACACGACCCTGACCCTTCGCGTCAACGGCGAAGAGCGAACGGTGGTCTTCCCGACCCACCACACCCTGCTCGAGGTGCTGCGGGAAGAGTGCGGGCTGACCGGCACCAAGCACGGGTGCGAGCTCGGCGAGTGCGGAACGTGCACCGTGTTGATCGACGGACGTCCCGTCCTGAGCTGCCTCGTTCTCGCCGCCGAGATGGAGGGCAGGGAGATCCGGACCGTCGAAGGCATGCAGCACGGCAACACGTTGCATCCGCTCCAGGAGTCGTTCGCTGACCTCGGCTCGGCGCAGTGCGGCTATTGCACACCCGGCATCCTGATGGCCGCGGAAGCGCTCCTCGCCGAGAACGCGAAGCCGACTCGCGCGGAGATCCAAGAGGCGCTCGCCGGCAACCTCTGTCGCTGCACCGGCTACATCAAGATCCTCGAAGCGGTCGAGTGGGCCGCTGCCAAGATGCGCGGCGAGGAGACGACACCAGCGCCCGAGCCGAACTACGGCGCGCCACACGCGCACCAAGAACTGGGCGCGTTGCGGAGCCGGGGAGGACGGGACTGAGATGGACCAGATGCCCAAAGAGACCGAAGCGACCGACGCCGCGACCGATCGCCCGCTCAACCTGATCGGAACGCCGTTCCGTCGCGTCGACGGCCGCGCCAAGGTGACGGGACAGACCCGCTTCGCCGACGACATCGTCTTCCCGCGCACCGTTCACATGAAGCTCGTCCGCAGCACCGTCCCACACGCGGAGATCGTCTCGATCGACACCGCCGAAGCGGCGAAGCTGCCGGGCGTCCTCGGCTTCCTCACCGGCGACGACATGCCGAACACCTTCGGCATCCTGCCGGTGTCGCAGGACGAGCACGCGCTCTGCCTCGGCAAGGTGCGCTTCGTCGGCGACCCCGTGGCGGCCGTGGCGGCCGTGGACGAAGAGACGGCGTTCGAGGCCCTGTCCCACATCCGCGTGGAGTACGAGCCGCTCGACCCCGTCTTCGAGCCTGCCGAGGCCATCAAGAACGAGATCGAGCCCATCCACGACTACGGCGACGACGGCAACGTCCACAAGCGCGTGTCGATGGAGTTCGGCAACGTCGCGGCCGCGCTCGACGAGTCCGACCTGCTGCTGGACCACGAGTTCTTCTACGAGGGCAACACCCACCTGCCCATGGAGCAGCACTCGTCGATCGCGCTCCCGGAGGATGACGGTCGCGTCACGATCTACTCGTCGACGCAGACGCCGCACTACCTGCATCGGTCGTTGGCCAAAGTGTTGGAGCTCCCCGCGTCGCGCATTCGCGTGATCGCCTGTCCGAACGGCGGCGGCTTCGGGGGGAAGAGCGATCCCTTCAACCACGAGATCTGCGCCGCGAAGATGGCGCTGAAGCTCGGGCGCCCGGTGAAGATCGCGCTCACCCGCGAAGAGGTCTTCTACTGCCACCGCGGTCGTCACCCCGTGCTCATGAAAATGCGGACCGGCTTCAAGAAGGATGGCCGCATGACCGCGCAGCATCTCCAGACCGCGCTCGACGGCGGCGCGTACGGGAGCTACGGCGTGGCGAGCACCTACTACACGGGTGCGCTCCAGACCGTGACCTACCAACTGCCGAAGTACCGCTTCGACAGCATCCGCGCCTTCACCAACAAGCCGCCGTGTGGCCCGAAGCGCGGGCACGGCACGCCGCAGCCGCGCGCTGGTTTCGAGGTGCACCTCGACAAGGCGGCGCATCGGCTCGGCATCGATCCCGCCGACATCCGACTGAACAACCTGGTCGCCCCGGAGACGGTGACCGCGAACTACCTCAAGGTCGGCTCGATCGGGCTGCGCCAGTGCATCGAAGCGGTCGTCGAGGGGAGTGGTTGGCGAGAGCGTTACGGGAAGCTCCCGGAGGGGCGCGGCCTCGGTCTCGCGTGTGGCTCCTATCTCTGCGGCGCCGGCCTTCCGATCTACTGGAACTTCATGCCGCAGTCCGGCGTGCAGTTGAAGCTCGATCGCTCCGGCGGCGTCGCGGTGTTCTGCGGCGAGACCGAGATCGGCCAGGGCTCCGACAGCGTGCTCGCCGCGTGTGTCGCGGAGATCCTCGGCATCGAGCTGCAGGACATCCGGCTCTGCGTGGGGGACACCGATCTCACGCCGGTCGATCTGGGCAGTTACTCATCGCGCGTGACGCTGATGGTCGGGAACGCCGCGATCCAGGCGGCGGAGCGGGCGCGCGACATCATCGCGAAGGCGGTCGCGGAGAAGCTCGAGCGACCGAAGGGGCGGCTCGTCTTCGCGGACAACCGCGTCTTCGACGGCGAAGATCCCGAGACGGGGATGAGCTTCGCGGAAGCGGTGCAGGCGGCGGAAGCGATGTTCGGGACGCTTGGCACCACCGGCTCCTACATCCCACCGCGCAGCCCCGGTCGCTACCGCGGCGCCGGCGTCGGGCCGTCGCCTGCCTACTCCTACTCGGCGGCGGTGCTCGAGGTCGAGGTCGATCCCGGCACCGGCTTCTACCGGGTGGAGCACGTCTGGATGGCGCACGACGTCGGGAAGTGCATCAACCCCGCGCTGGTCATGGGGCAGATCGAGGGCAGCGTCTACATGGGGCTCGGCGAGGCGATGATGGAGGAGCAGGTCTTCCGTCGTCTGCCGAAGAAGCGCTCGAACGCGCTGGTCCACAAGCACCCGTCGCTCCTCGAGTACAAGAGCCCGACCTTCCACGAGATGCCCTCGGTCACCTCGTACATCATCGAGGACCCCGATCCCAACGGACCGTTCGGCGCGAAGGAGGTCGGGCAGGGGCCGCTCCTGCCGATGGCGCCGGCGCTCGCGAACGCGATCTTCGATGCGGTCGGCGTTCGAGTCGACCAGATTCCCGTCGGACCGCACCACGTGCTCGAGGCGCTCGAGAAGAAGGCGAAGGGCCAGGAGCCGAGGGTCGGGCCGAAGGGTTACCCCGACGTGGACTTCGGGACACCGCTCATGGTGCCGACGCCCGACGAAGGTGGAGACGGCAAGGCGACCAACCAGGACACGGCTGGCGTGCGCACGGGCATCGGCA
>JAGQRC010000261.1 GCA_020425835.1 Planctomycetota bacterium
CCCCCCGTGTGATGACGATCTTCGTCGATCCGCCGGACTCCGCGGATGCGACGAACGGTGCGAGCGGCAGGAGGCAGAGTCCCGCCACGAGGAAGGCGACGCGGGCGGGGCTCGAGAGGCGCCGCGGCGTCGAACGTTCGAGAATCATGTCCAGTCTCCTCTTCAGTGGCTCGAGCCGGCGTTTCCGGCCGAGCCCTCGAAAGGAACCGATCCGCAACGCCGCGGGAAGCACTGCAGGAGGGTTCGGGTTGCGGGTCGAATGCAGGGATTCCGAAAGAAAATCCAGAGTCGTCAGGAGGGTCCGCGCATAGGAGCGAGATCGCTCCGGGAAGCGCCACAAGACCCACGCGTCGCAGCAGAGCTCTTCGATCTCGCGGCGACGGGCGATCACCAGGCGGAGAACCGGGAACCACCAGTAGACGGCCAGAAGCGTCATCTCGAACGCGCGCACCCAGTGGTCACGCCGCCGCAGATGGGCGAGCTCGTGCGCAATCAACGTCTCGACCTGCGCGTCGTCGACTCGACCCACGAGAGCGCTGGGGAGCAGCAACACGGGTCGTCGAGCGTAGGGCCAGACGAGAGGCGGAAGCGAGCTACGACAGACGCGCACCTCGGGCACGGTCGTGAGACCGAACTGCCGAGCGATGCCGTCGACTCGAGCGATCACGCGCGAAGGAGCGAGATCGGTCCGTCGGACCACTCGTTGAAAGCGGAGCAAGCGAGCCGACGACACGACGAGGAACATCGCCGCGCCGAACGCCCAGAGGATGAACAGCGCCGAGCTCCAGCTCGAGCGCGAACCGTCGAGGACGTCCGTCGGAGTGACCGGGGCGACGACCGTCGACGGGGTCGCGTTCGGACCGGAGCCGACCGGGAACGCGCTCGCGGCATCGCGCAGGTCGATCGCGATGACCTGGAGCGGCCGCTCGACGGTTCGGGTCGAGATCGGAAGGTCGACCAAGGGCGGTGCCGCGAGCTGGAGCAGCACGATCAGCCACAGCGTGTGGACGACGACGGGCGATCGGACCCACCGTTGGATGACGATGACGCCGAGCGCCATCACGGACGAGGTCAGCGCCTTCATGCCGAGGAAGGAGAGCCAGCCCACGGTGTCCACGGTGCCGGAGGACAGCAGGTCACCGATCATCGGTCCCCCTCCCCCGAGGTCGCATCCGACTCATCGAGGAGGCGGCGCAGCTCGGCGCGTTCGTCATCGGACAGCGCGGCGTCACGGACCAGGTTCATCAGGAGTGGCGTCAGCGACCCCTCGCAGAGCTTCGTCGCGACTTCCTGGAGTTCGCTCCCGACGAGCGCGTCGCGCTCCACCAACGCCTCGAACTGGTGGGCGTGGGACGAACGATCGCGGTGGACCAGCGACTTGGATTCGAGTCGTTCGAGGAGCTTCTGCACGGTCGCGTACTCGGAGGTGCTCCCGCGGGGGTAGAGCCGATCGGTCAGCTCGCGGATCGTCGACGGCCCGTGACGCCAGAGCGAGTCGAGGATCGACAGCTCCGCATCCGTGGCCCGAGGCAGCGCAGACAATCGAGGCTCCTCTCAGCCGATTCTTCGGACTCCCGGCAGCGATCCGGGCTCCGGGTCAGACAGATCGACTGAGACTAAGACAGAACGTCTGGGGGCGCAAGCAACGGTTCGAGAATCGAATCTCGGGGGACGAGACGGATCGGCGGACTCAGTTGCCCCACGGATCCTCGAGCTTGGTGCCGTCGAGTCGGTAGATGCTCATCAGGTAGCCGTAATCGTCGAACTGCTCGCCGACCTCGAGCTTGCCCTCGACCCGGAGCAGGACGTCGGGCAGGAACTTCACCCCATCGGCGAACCGCACCTCGACCACCTCGTTGACCTGCGGCAGCTGCCCGAAGCAGCAGGCCAGTGTGTTCCGCGCCAGGAAGAAGGTCTTCACGCGATTGGTCTCGGGGTCGAGATCGATCGGGATCATGTACCCCTCCATCGTCACGGTGTGACCGTTCAACGCGACGACCTCGGCCGGGATCTGGTCCTTCTTGGCCGTCTCCGGCTTCCCCGGATCGGGCTCGATGTACTTGAACGAGGCGAGCGTCTTGAAGGTGACCAGCCCGTCTCCCTCGCGATCCGGAGCTTCTTGGAGTTGCTTGTCGGCCGGAGTCGGCGATGGCGTGACGGTCGGAGCGTCGGCGGTGCCCGCAGTCGAGGGGACAGGCATCGGTTCCCCGCCAGCCGTCTCCGGCTTGGACACGGATTGGGGCTCGGGATCGAAGATGGGCGCGCCGTGCACCTCCGAGGTGACCGTCGCCTCCGACACCTCGGTGTCCCGGACACACCCGCCGAGCGCGAGTGCGATCAGAAGGCCGCCGCCGATCCCGCTGAGGCTGTGCTTCATTCGTGTCTCCTCGGTCGGGACCGGCTCGTGTCGAGCAGCCCCCGGGGTTGACTGGCGTTGGCGCGTTCCCTCGGCAGTGCCGACGCTTCCCGGGCGCCGACACCGGGACGTGCGCGGGATGGGTCCCGAGCGATCAGTGATTGCCCTCGGGGAAGTCGAACGCGACGTCGGCGAAGTGGACCCCCTTGATCGTGACCGAAGTCACGGTCGCGCGGAACTTCTTGGCACCGACGAGCTGTTCGCTCTTCCCGTGGAACTCCGAGGTGTCCCCTGGCGTCTCGCCGGAGAGCGTGTTGGCGCCCGCCTCGAGCGTCAGCGTACTCTTCGTCCCGTCGCGCTCGATCGTCAGCTCGATCGACCGCTGTGCGATCCGTACGCCGGTGTCCGCGCTTCCGTCGAGGACGTAGCCGTCGATCGTACCGGTGGCGGGGTCGAGCACCAGCTCGAGGTGTGCGGTCTCGTTGCCGAACATGACCAGGGTTCCTCCGTGCGGTGCGGCATGCGAGTGGCCCGCATGCTCGTGCGGGGAATCGTGATCATGATCGTGATCATGGTCGTGGCTCGAGTCACAGCCGATCGGTCCGGCCACGACGACGAGGAGGAACGCGAGCCAACCCGTCGTTCGGGCTCTCGGCCGGAACGAGTCTTCCGACAGGCTCATGGAAGCAGGGGTCATCCCGATCATCGGTCATCCGTCCGTCTTCGTTCGCGCACTCGACACCTCGCCGGCGCTGTCGCGTCGGGGGCCTGGATTGTAGGCGGAAACCGACGACGCTACGACGTCGGAATCAGATTGTCCGCGACACCGGTCCGGTACGCTTTGAACGCGGGAACGAGCCCGGAGACGGCGCCCACCAGTGTCAGCCCCAGCGGGGCTTGCCAGAAGATCGGGTGACCGAAGTCGATCTCGAGGATCACCCCCACCTGGGAGCCGACGAACCATGCGGCGACCGCGAAGATCGCGGCATAGACTGCGAAGCCGAGCAGCGTCCCCAACAGAGCGATCGTCCCCGCCTCGAGCACGATCGTCGTGAACACCGTCGCGCGGCGCGCGCCGAGCGCGCGAAGGATCGCGAACTCCCGACGCCGCTCGTTCATGGTGTTGTAGACGCTCGCGAGGATCGACGCGGCGGCAACACCGACCACGAGGTAGGCCACGTATCGCAATACCTGGGTGAAGAGCCCGAGGCGCTCGAAGAGGAGCGGGATCTCGTGGCTGATCAGCGCGAGCGTGCGGTCCTTCGACTGCTTGTTGATCGCCTGGTCGAACTTGATGATGAAGTTCTTGCTGGTGAACTGCAGCATCACCGCGCTGACCTCTTTGTGCTCATCCGGGATCTCCGCGACGTGCTGCGCCTCGAACTCGGTTCCCCCGCCGCGAAGCACGTGCCCCTCCATGCGGAACACCCCGTCGATCGGGATCCAGATCACCCGGTCGCACGGCGTGTTGGTCGGCTTCAGCACACCGACGACCATGTAGACCTCCGCGTGTGGCGCGTCGCCCTCGTTGTAGGTCAAGCCGTGATAGGGCTGGAACGTCGATCCCACTCGCAGTCCGGTGCGCTCCGCGACCGTGCTTCCGATCACCGCCTCGCGAAGGTTCGCGTCGAAGACGCGACTGGCGCGGCCGAACTCGAAGTGCTCTCCGTTGGATCCGACGTAGTCGACGAAGAGCTCCGGTGTGGTCCCCACCACGCGGTATCCGAGGTAGTTGTCTCCGAGCGCGTACGGGATGGCGAACTTGACGCGTCGGTCCTGCTTGATGTCGAGGTACTGCTGCCACGGGAGATTCCCGGGCGACGGCTCGACGTGGAACACCGCGTTCATGATCAGGGCGATCTTGCTCGACCGGGCACCCAGAACAGCGTCGAAGCCGAAACCGCCCCCACGAAACGCCTTCTCCGCCTGCTGACTGAGACTGAAGACCGACATCATCAAGCCGGCACCGAGCGCGACACAGACGATGGTCACCACACTGGAGAGCGCGTGCTGCCGGAGGCTCTTCCGGACGAGAAAGAACAAGCTCATGCGCCCTCTCCTTCCTTCGCGCCGCTGCATCGGTTGATCGCGTCGAGCTGCTCGCAACGCTCGAACTCGGCGAGCACGGTGGGATCGTGGCTGACGAGGAGCAACGCCGCCTCCTGCTCTCGGCAGATCTCACGAATGAGGGTCAGAGCATCGTGAGCACGACGATGGTCGAGGTTGCCGGTCGGCTCGTCGGCGAGCACCAGGTCGGGCCGATTGACGAGCGCGCGAGCCAGCGCCACGCGTTGCTGCTGACCGATCGAGAGCTGCCGCGGACGATGGTGCAAGTGGCCGTCGAGTCCGAGTCGAACCAGGAGCTCGTGGGCGAACTCACGGTTCCCGCCCTTGCCGAAGAACGAGCCGAGCCAGACGTTCTCGAGCGCGGTGTAGCCCTGCAACAGATTGAACGTCTGGAACACGTACCCGATGTGCTCCGCTCGGAAGCGATCACGACGCGCTTCGGAGAGCTGGGCGAGGTCGTGGCCGTCGACCCTCACCGCACCGGAGTCGGCCGGCAGGATCCCGGCGATGACGTTCAGCAACGTCGTCTTTCCCGAGCCGCTGTGCCCCTCGAGCGCGACGTGCTCGCCCGCTTCGACGTCGAAGCGCGGAATGTCGAGCACGAGGTGCTGCTCGCCGGAGGGCGCCCGGTACGAGCGCTGGAGGTCTCGGATCTCGAGCAAGGCCATGGCGACCCGTCGTTCTCGGAACGGTTGGGGGAAAACACGGACCGGAGCGTTCCACGGAACTCTCCAGTCGACGCGAGGCGCAGAACTTAGGAACGTCCCGATCACCTGTCAAGGAAGCGTCGCGTCGCGGTGCGGTGCTCGGCCGTACCACGATGATAGTCTTCGGCGAAAGGGGGGTGATGGTATGGATCCCCGAACCTTGAGCATGGAATACGAACTCGAGCAGGCCCACGCGTTCCTCGACGACTACGGCATCGACCGTATCGATCCGGACACCCTGATGATCCTCAGCCTTCGCGGCCGACTCGAGCAGCTCCTGGAACGAGCCCGCCAGAGTGAAGAGATCCTCTGATCCGCCCTGAGGGTCGTCTCGACGGTGCGGCGCTCCTCCCCCGTATTCCTGCTTCCGAGGCAGAACTCCACCGCGGGGGCGCCGAAACTCTGCCGGGCCGACCCCACCCGACCCGTCCGCACTCTTGCACGCCGATGCGCGCTGTCCGAGAATCCGGGATCGCACGCACGCGAGGGACGGAGTCGGAGTGATCGAGTATCGCTTGAGCCGATTCGGCGTCGAGCACCTCGAGCGGTCAACGCTCGCGCCTCGGGCGCTGGCCGCTCGAGAGGTGCGGATCGACGTGCGGGCCATGAGCCTCAACTTTCGCGATCTGATGGTGATCCGCGGACACTACAACCCGCGGCTCCCGCTTCCCGTCGTGCCGTTGAGCGACGCCGCCGGTGAGATCGTCGAGGTCGGCGCCGAAGTCACATCGTCGAAGCCCGGTGACCGAGTGGTCACCCACTTCGTCGTCGATTGGGATCGCGGACCGTTCCGCGGCGAGTACCTCCGCACGACGC
>JAGQRC010000262.1 GCA_020425835.1 Planctomycetota bacterium
GACGACCCCGCCCGGATCGCCATCCGGGTCGATCTCGCTGTAGAAATAGTCGGCCCCTGCGCCGCCGTTCGTCGCGGCCACGACGCTTCCCTGCGCGATCCCGACGAGCGTGAGGTGGGTGGCGACGTGCTGGAGCCCGAACTGGAACGCGTCGACGGGATCGGGATTGTCGAGGAAGACGCGGAACGAGAAGGTGCTCCCGGGATCGATGTCGATATCGTCCGCAGTCAGGACGAACGACGATCCCGCGTGGAGGGCAGCGCCCGGTCCGGTGAGCAGAGCGAGTGCGACGATCGGGATCCACCGAGCGAAGCGGGGCGGCGTGCCCATGGCGAGGTTTCCTTCTCTGTTCCTTCGCGAGGGCCCGCCCCCCCCACGATCGCGGGGTGAGCACGTCGCGAAGGGAGCGACCTTGAAGTGGGAATCGTCGAGAACGGTTTCCATCGGGCTGGCCCCACTCTCGACAGACCTTCGGTGTGGAGCGGGTGGCGCTCTCTCGTCGAAGTCGTCCGGCGGCTTCGGTCCGCGAAGATGTTCAAAGGGTCGAGCCGTTTGGTTCCAGAGCCGGGCTCCATCATAATCGAGACCCTGGCGGTTGTCGTCAGCCGATTTTCGGGGCAGGGTCGCCGGGCGGCGAGGAGGGGAGGCGTCGGTGGAAGAGATCGAACTCTCGGAGTGGACTCGGTTTCTCGCGCGCTGGCGGGTGGCCGGGATGGCGACCGTGGGACCGGACGGTGAGCCCCATGCGTGCAACGTCGTCTTCGTCTGCGACGACCAAGGGCACCTCTTCTTCCTGTCCGGTGCGCACAGTGCCCACGCGGCTCACGTGGATGCCACGGGTCGCGCGGCCTTCTCGGTCTACTCACACGGGTCGGTCGTCCAGGGGCTCCAGTTGTGGGGACGCTGTCGTCACGTCGAGCCGGGATCGCCGGCGCACGCGGCGGGGGGGCGGCTCTACTTGGAGTGCTTGCGGGACGAGCCGGGCGCGGAGGTTCGTCGACATCTGCTCGAGACCGAGCGCCTCTATTGCGCGCGCGTCGAATGGGCGCGCCTCATCGACATGAGTCGCGGATCGACGTGGCGTGGTGAGTGGCGGCGGTGAACGCTCCGGCGCACCGCGGTGCGCCCGCAGATCTACAGACGGAAACGCGGCGACTGGCCCAGGAAGGCTCGCGGGTTCTCGAGCGAGACCCGGTCGATCGACTCCCGGGAGTGGCCGCGCTGCGCCATCCCCAGGCGCGCTTTCGGCACGGCGAGCGGATCGCTGACGCCCCAGTCGCCGGCGGAGTTGATCCAGATGCGCTCGTTCCCGTACAGCTCGATGATGTCGGCCGCGCGCTGCGGCGTGCACTTGGTGTCCGGGTAGAGCGTCATTCCGGCCCAGAAACCCCGATCGAGGACGAGGCCCACGGTGTGCTCCTCGACGTGGTCGATCAACACCCGCCCCGGATCGATCGACGAGTTCCTCTCGATCGCGTCCAGGATCAGACGAGTACCCTTGAGCTTGTCCTCCAGGTGGGGCGTGTGGACGAGGATCAGTTGATCGTGGGTCTCCGCGAGTGCGATGTGTTCCTCCAGGACGCGGAGCTCGTTCCTCGTGTTCTTGTTCAGCCCGATCTCCCCGATACCCAGGACGTTCGGCTTCTCTAGGAAGTCGGGGATGATCGCCATCACCTCGCGGGCGAACCCGGGATCATCCCCTTCCTTGGGGTTGATGCAGAGCCAGGTGAAGTGGCGGATGCCGAAACTCGCGGCGCGCTTGGGCTCGTACTCCGTGAGTTGTCGGAAGTAGTCGTAGAACCCCTGCGGCGATGAACGGTCGAATCCTGCCCAGAACGCCGGCTCGGTGATCGCGATGCAGCCGGCCTGGGCCATGCGCTGATAGTCGTCCGTCGTGCGCGAGACCATGTGAATGTGGGGATCGATGTAGGTCACGCGCCACCTCCGACCGGCGGGGGGGCGCCGAGCGCTCCCTTGGAGCCACGAGCATCGGTCGGGAGCTCGGTCGAAGGATCGCTGAGCAACTCCAGGATGCGACGCGCTCGCTCGGACCGTCCGTCGAGGAGGATCTCGACCGCGTGGCGGAGTGCCGTGATGCGAAAGTCCTCTTCCGGAGCGGGCGCGCGATCCAGTCGATCGAGGAACGCGGCGACGTCGATCACCTTGGCGCGATGCTCGAGGAAGTACCGATCGACGAGCGCGCGGCGACTCGGGGGATCGGAGGGATACGGACTGGATCGGGTGGGCGCCACGGCAGGCTTCTCTCCGTTGGTGGGACCCGGACTATAGCACATCCCTCCGACCCGGAACCCCGCGCCGATGTCGACGGTCGGGCGCTCTTTCCCACATTCTCGGAACCCGGGCTCAAGCCGAGCCCGGGATGCGTCGAACAACGATCAGATCCGCCGGATTGCCGCGGCGGCTCCACAGATCGGAGTTCCTCCATGACGCGTCTCAGCCTCGCCATGATCGTCCGCGACGAGGCGGAACGACTCCCCTCGCTACTCGCCGTCCTCGGTCCCCTCGAGGAGAGCGGCGTCATCGACGAGATCGTCGCTGTCGACACCGGTTCGCGAGATGGAACGCCGGAGCTCCTCCGCGCCCACGGAGCGACGGTCGTCGACGCGGAGTGGGAGCACGACTTCTCTGCCGCGCGAAACCGAGCCCTCGATGTCGTTGGCGGGGACTGGGTCCTGGTGCTCGATGCCGATGAGGCGATCGACTCGAAGGATGTCGTGCGACTTCGCGCGCTCGCGGAGGTCGCGCCGAGCGAAGTCGGCGGACTCGTTCTGGATGTCCGGAACTACACGAGTGACATGACCCATCTCGACTGGTGCCCGATCGAAGGCGATGAGCGGGAGCAGGTCGGGCACGCGGGGTACGTTCCGACCCAAGTGGTCCGGCTCTTTCGTCGGGATCCCCGCATTCGCTACCGAGGTCGCGTGCACGAGCTCGTCGAGCTCGCGATCGCCGACGCCGGCCTCGAGATTCGGCCGGCCGGCGTCGTCCTCCGGCACGTGTTGAGTCGGCAGACCGAGAAGCGCCGACTCTATCTGGATCTCCTCCGACGGAAGGTCATCGACGACCCGCTGTCGGCCAAGGCCCATTGGGAACTGGCCCAGGCGCTCCTCGACGAAGGGGAGCTCGAGGGAGCGTTCAGCGCCTATCGGACGGCGTGGCAGATCGCGCGGGGGAACGTCGAAGTCGGTCTCCACTACGCCATGGCGCTCAATCGCGTCGGACGTCACCGCGAGGCACTCGGCATCATCCGGGCGATCCGAGGCGATGGCCCGCGCGACCCTCGAGTCGAGTTCCAGATGGGCGTCGCCCTCGCGCGACTCGGCGAGACCTCGATGGCGCTGACCGCGCTCTACAGCGCCCACCTCGCTGGAGCGCGCTCGCCGCAGACCTACTACTGGTTGGCGCTCTTGACCGCGCAGGAGAGTCCTCAGGCCGGTCTCGAAGTCGTGGAGACCCTGCTCGCCTCGGTCCCCGAGTTCTGGCCCGGACGGCTCCTCCGTTCGAGGTTGGCGATCGAGTGCGGCGATGCTCGGGTCGCCAAGGAGGATCTCCGCATCGCGATCGAACTCGCTGGGGACACCCCGGAGTTCCTCGCGGAGTTCGGGACCTACCTCGGTCAGCTCGGCGCGCACCCGGACTATCTCCGCGACCTCCTCGACGAGCTGCGTCACGATGCGACCAAAGCGGTGCGCGTCGCGCGCGCCCTCCTCGCGGTGTCGGATGCCGAGGGTGCCGCGGGATTCCTGGGCACCGTTCGTGGCCTCGATGATCAGCGTCCGATCGACCTGGTCCGAGCCATCGCGCTGATGCGAGCGGATCGCCACGAGGAGGCGAAGGCGGCGTTGATGCCGCTCGCCGAAGACGCCCAGTTCGGTGTCGAGGCGTTGTTCGCGCTCTCACAGAGTCAGACCGCGACGGGGGAGCTGGCGGCGGCGGCATCTTCTCTCGAGCGGCTCCTGGCGCGGGATCCGGAGCACGTGCGCGCGCTCGTCGATCTCGCAGGGCTGCACGGCAACTCCGGACGAGTCGACGTCGCGGAGCAGCTGTTGGAACGGGCGGCCGCGCTGGACCCGAACGATCCGTTGATCGAGCACAACCGCGCCGTCGCCGCGCTCCTCCGTCATCCCGCGGACCCCGAGCGGGCCGCTCTTCATCGGCGTCGAGCCCTGGCGCTCGGTCATCCCGATGATCCGCGACTGGCCGAGGCCATCGAGAGCCAGCGCGCGACGTGACCGGATCGATGGAACCGCGTTTCGGAACCGATCTCGCCGGCGAACCGGGGCTCATTCGCCGGCGGCCGAGCGGGAGCTGGGGTTCGGGACCGAGCGGAAAGTGCCGACAGAGAAGGGGGTACTCCCGTATCGCGTCGCGTTCCGAGCCGGGACCGACGGCCATGCCTGAGGCGACTCCTCGAAAGGTGGCGACCTTGCACGCCCGAACTCGACTCGCGGTCGGAGGAGCGCTCCTCCTCGGTGTTCTCTCCGGTTGCATGCTTCCCAGCCGCGGCCCCCGGAGCGAGACGGTCGTGCAGCGAGAGTTCCAGCTCCTCGACCGTCCCGAGCTCCAGGTCCCGCTCGAGGGCGCGCCGATCGTCTGGGTGACGAACCAGCGCAAGTTGCAGCTCTCGTTCGAGACCGACGCGTACCTCCTTCCTTCGGTCGTCAGCTTCTACGCGCGCTCGTCGCCCAAGGCGTCGTGGACTCCGATCGGTGAGTGGCGTCCGCGCCAGCCTTCCGTCGAGTGGTCGCCTCCCGACGAAGGACGCTGGGAGATCACCGCTGACGAAGGGGGCACGCGTGAGTTCGGCCTCCGATCCGATCCCCGCGCCGTGGTCGTCGTCGACTGGACGCCGCCGGAGGTGACGGTCGAGAGAGGTTTGCCCGCGACGCCGGTCAAGGGGGGTGGCACGATCCCCCTGCGTTGGAGCGTCAAGGACTTCCTGTACGGCTCGGAGAGTGTCGTCGTCGAAATGGCCGAGGGCTCAGGCGAGACGTGGAAGCCGGTCGCCGAGGTTCCCAACTCCGGAGTCTTCGACTGGCCGGTCGGCAATCGCAGCATGACCGGAGCGCGTTTGCGCCTCGCTGTGACCGACGTCGCCGGCAACGCTCGTCACGTTCCGGTGCCGGGGCGTCTGACGGTGATCGGAGAGTCGCCCGTCGTGCTCGTCGAGGGCGAACTCGTCTCGGGTGAGTCGAGGGTCGCGATCCCCTACTCGACCACTTCGGAGACCGCGTTGGCTCGGGTCGAGCTCTGGATCACCGCCGACCAAGGCGCCACCTGGTTGCTCGCCGGATTCGACTCCGATGTCGCGTCGCCCCTCGAGCTCGAACTCGAGCCCGGCCGCTGGGGGTACGAGCTCGTGTTCGTCGATCGAGACGGCAACCGCTCCGCGCAACCGATTCCCGGCTTCCCTCCGCAACGCCACCTCGTGGTCGACATCACCGCGCCGGTCGTCGAGTGGGGCGAGCCCCTCGCGCGGCGGGTGGCCGGCGTGTCGGCGATGGGACCGGATGCGATCGCGGTCGCGATCCCGTACCGAATCATCGACGATACCCTCTACGAGTCGACGATCGCCGCTCGCTCGCAGGTCGGGGGGCTCTGGATGGATCTTCCCGGGGAGTTCACCGCGGAAGGAACGATCGAGCTGGAGCACCCGGCGATCTCGACGCCGCTGAAGGTGCGGCTGACCGGTCTCGATCGAGCGGGACACAGCTTCGAGTCGACGTGCGAGCTCTGGCCCCTCGAGATGGTCGATCCCCCGAGGATCGAGTTCACCGATGTGCCGACGGGCTGGAACGCCGCCGGGTCCGCTGTGGTGCTCGGCTACCGGACCGAGTGGGAGCCCTCGCTCGAGCGGCCGGTCGACCTCGCCTACTCGGTCGACGGTCAACAGTGGGTTCCCATCGCGAGCGACCTA
>JAGQRC010000263.1 GCA_020425835.1 Planctomycetota bacterium
GATGTCGCGCGCGCCCGTTTCATCCGTTGCTATCTCGCGTACGCGGGGTAGTGGGATTCCGCGCCGTCGACAGCAGTGGAATCGACGGGCGCACGTGAAGTACCATGGGAACCACCGTTGGGCGGCGAACGCTCATCGGTGTTGCCGAGATCGCGGCTCGGGCCGCCACCCGGACCAAACCGCCGGATCCATGGGTCCGGTCGTCGAGTAGAACAGAGAGCGAAGCCGAAAATGTTCGATCGCTTCACCGACCGCGCACGCAAGGTGATGGCCCTGGCCCGCAAGGAAGCCCAGCGATTCCATCACGACTTCATCGGGACCGAGCACATCCTGCTCGGGCTCGTGCAGGAGGGGAGCGGAGTCGCGGCCAACGTCCTGAAGAACCTGGGCATCGACGGCAACAAGATCCGCGCCGAGATCGAGAAGCACGTCCAGTCCGGCCCCTCCATGGTGACGATGGGCCAGCTGCCCTTCACGCCGCGCGCCAAGAAGGTGCTCGAGCTGTCCCAGGAAGAGGCCAACGAGCTCGGACACAACTACATCGGCACGGAGCACCTCCTGCTCGGGTTGATCCGCGAGAACGACGGCGTCGCCGCTCAAGTGCTGATGGACCTCTCGGTGAAACTCGACGACGTCAAGACCGAGGTGATGGACCTGCTCGGCGCCGACATGCCCGGTCAGGAAGAGTCCAGCATTCCGGCCGCCCAGCCGTCGGCCAAGGGGCGATCGAAGACACCCGCCCTCGACTCCTTCGGGCGCGACCTCACCGAGATGGCGCGCGAGGGCAAGCTCGATCCGGTGATCGGGCGCGAAGAGGAGATCGAGCGGGTGATGCAAGTGCTCTCGCGGCGCACCAAGAACAACCCGGTGTTGCTCGGTGAGCCGGGGGTCGGGAAGAGCGCGATCGTCGAGGGACTCGCGCAGGAGATCGTCAACGGGAGCGTTCCCGAGTTGCTGCGCAATCGCCGGATCGTCGTGCTCGACCTGGCGATGATGGTCGCCGGGACGAAGTACCGCGGTCAGTTCGAGGAGCGGATCAAGGCGGTCATGACGGAGGTCCGGCGCGTGAAGAACGTGGTCCTCTTCATCGACGAACTCCACACGCTCGTCGGCGCCGGCGGCGCAGAGGGGGCGATCGACGCGTCCAACGTGCTGAAGCCGGCGTTGAGCCGAGGCGAGGTCCAGTGCATCGGCGCGACGACGCTCGACGAGTTCCGAAAGCACATCGAGAAGGACGGGGCGCTCGAACGTCGTTTCCAGAGCGTGATCGTCAATCCGCCGAGCCGCGACGAGGCGATCGAGATCCTCAAAGGGCTGCGCGACAAGTACGAAGCACACCATCGCGTACGGATCACCGACGACGCACTGGTCGATGCGGTCGATCTCGCGGTTCGCTACATCAGCGGCCGATTCCTGCCCGACAAGGCGATCGACGTGATCGACGAAGCGGGGTCGCGGGTGCGGCTGCGCAATTCGACACGGCCGCCCGATCTCAAGGAGCTGGAGTCCGACGTCGAGCGTCTGAACAAGGAGAAAGAAGCAGCGGTCGCCGAGCAGGACTTCGAGCGTGCCGCGAACCTCCGAGATCAAGCCGATCGCCTGAAGAAGAAGAAGGAAGACTTGCTCCGGGAGTGGAAGGACAACGCTCAGGAGAGCGGCGGCACCGTCGACGAAGAGGTCATTCGGGAGACCGTGTCGAAGATGACCGGCATCCCCCTGACGCGGATCGAGAGCGCCGAGGCGGAGCGACTGCTCCAGATGGAGAACGAGCTCCACAAGACGGTCATCTCCCAGGACATGGCCATCCGGAGCATCGCCAAGGCGGTCCGCCGATCGCGCTCGGGGCTCAAGGATCCCCGTCGCCCGGTCGGGAGCTTCGTGTTCCTCGGCCCGACCGGCGTCGGAAAGACGCTGTTGGCCAAGGCGCTCGCGAAGTTCATGTTCGGCGAGGAAGACGCGCTGATCCAGATCGACATGTCGGAGTACATGGAGAAGCACAACGTCTCGCGTCTGGTCGGGGCTCCTCCGGGGTATGTCGGGTACGAGGAAGGTGGCCAGCTCACGGAGCGCATCCGCCGCCGGCCCTACTCGGTCGTGTTGCTCGATGAGATCGAGAAGGCGCACTCCGACGTCTTCAACATGCTCCTTCAAGTCATGGAGGAGGGTCACCTGACGGACTCGTTCGGCCGGAAGGTCGACTTCCGCAACGTGATCCTGATCCTGACCTCGAACATTGGCGCCGAGATCATCAAGAACCAGTCCTCGCTCGGGTTCCGGAAGGCCGAAGATCGTGACTTCGACCAGATGAAGCGTGAGCTGATGCTCGAGGTGGAGCGTCACTTCCGACCCGAGTTCCTCAACCGGCTCGACGACGTGATCATCTTCAGCCCGCTCACGCGGGAGGATCTCACGCGGATCATCGACATCGAGCTCGAGCACATCCGGAAGCGCCTCAGCCAGAAGGGCATCGAGTTGGTGCTGCAGGAGGAGGCGAAGGAGTTCCTCATCGAGAAGGGCTACGACCCGAGCTTCGGGGCGCGTCCGTTGCGTCGCGCGTTGGAGCAGAGTGTCGAGGACCCACTCGCCGAGGACCTGTTGCGTGGCAAGTTCAAATCGGCCAACCAGATCGTGGTCGGGGTCCGGAACGGTGCCCTGACCTTCGACGTCGAGTCGCGGGACGAAGCGGTGACGGCGAAGCAGTCGCAGTAGCGTCGCGGCGAGACGTCCCCGCAGCGACACAGGCCCGCTCGGCGATCGCCGGGCGGGCCTGTTTCCGTTCCTGCGCGAAGCGTGCTACCCCGTCGCGATCGTGACGGGGGAGAAGCCGATCGCGTCGCAGGAGACGAGGTGGTACTCGACACCGTTCCGCTCGCCGAGATGGGTCGGGACTTCGGGCTTGAGCGAGTGGAGATGCCCGAACACGACGTGGTCCACCGGACAGCGTTCGATCCGATCCGTCACTTCCGTCGGCTCCAGGTCGAGTCCGATCGGAGGATAATGGACGAGGAGCACTCCCAGCCGATCCGCGCCGCGCTCACGGAGCTCGGTGAGCGACTCCAGGGCGCGGGTGAGCCGACCGAGCTCTCGTTGGTAGATCTGCTCGTCGCGCGCGACCTCCTCCTCGGTGCGGCGCAGCGTGGGGGGAGAGATCGAGGAGCCGGCCCCGTCCTTCCAATCGATGGCGTCGCGGTACTGCACTCCGGGAACGTCCCACAGTCGAGTGCCCGCGATGGCGACGTCGTCGATCGCGATCGCGTCGCCCCCGACCGCCGCGATGCTCTCCGGCAGCGCGGCCCGCACCTTGGCCACCGTGGTCCACCAATAGTCGTGGTTGCCGCGGCAGATCACCTTGCGTCCGGGGAGGCGGGCGACGAACTCCAAGTCGGGGAGTGCCTGACTCATGCGGAGAGCCCAGGAGATGTCTCCCGGAATCAGCACGAGGTCGCCCTCGGCGACCATCTGCCGCCAGGCGTCCTCGATCTTCCGCGGATGATCGATCCAGTGTTCCCCGAATCGATCCATGCCCTTGTCCGGGACACCGAACGACAGATGCAGGTCGGCGATGGCGTGGATCCTCAATCGACCGGCAACTCGTTCCAGCAGTTCCGCACCTGACCCGCCAAGTAGAACGAGCCGGTGACGCCCAATGCGCAGCCTTGCTTCGCGCGACGACGCAGCAGCGCGATCGCGGCGGGGACGTCCTCCTCGAGGACGACATCGCCGCCGTAGCGACGGAGCTGCTCGGCGATCGGACGCGGGTCGAGCCGACGTTTCGGCTCGGGGGTCGTGACGATCCAGTCGATCGACGCACCGTCGCTCTCGAAGATGGCCAGGGCCTGCTCCCATTCCTTGCCATCGAGGAAGCCGATCAACACCGCACCCTGACGCGCACCGCGCCAGCCGACGAAGCGCCGCTGGAAGTACGCCATCGACTTCGCGGTGTGTGCGCTGTCGAGAAGCAACGGCGGAGGGCCGGTCAGCTCCTCGAGTCGTCCCGCGAGACGGGTCGCCTGCACGGCGGTCTCGACTTCCTGCGCCGAGAACGCGGGAAAACCATCGAGCGCCTCGAGCGTTGCGAGGGCGACCGCGAGATTCCGATCCTGAGGCGCCTCGACGACGGTCGGGATCCGCAGGTCGATCGGCGCCGCGCAGATATCGGCGCCCTGTTTCCTCGCCTGGATCGCCGCCTCACGCCCCCAGGTCTCACCGATGTCCGCGATGATGAACGGACGGTGTCGTCGAGCGATGCGCGCCTTCTCCTTGGCGATGGACTCGAGGTCGGGGCCCAGTTCGTTGCGATGCTCGAGGTCGACACTGGTCAAGACGCCGACCTGATGGGGGATCGCACTCGTCGAATCGAGCGGCCCCCCGAGTCCGACCTCGAGCAAGATGTGGGTCACCTTCGCCTCGCGGAACAGGAACAGAGCGAGGCAAGTCCAGAGATCGAAGAAGGTCGGCATCAAGTCGGGCGACTTCGCCTCGATCTCGGCGATGGCCGAGTGGAGGTGGCCGAGGGCGGCGACGATGATCTCGTCCGGAACCTCTTCGCCGTCGATGCGGATCCGTTCGTTCAGCCGTTGCAGATGGGGGGACATGTAGCAGCCTGGGCGATGGCCTCGCAGCCGCAGGAGCGACTCCATCCAGAGGACCGTCGATCCCTTGCCCTTCGATCCGGCGACCTGGATCACGGGCGCTCCGATGTCGAGCAAGCCGAGCCTCTCGAGGAGGTGGGCGGCACGCTGAGGTCCGAGATTCCGTCGGTCCTTCGGGAGGGACTTCTGCTGCTCGTAATTGGTGAAGCTCGCGAGGTAGCGGTTGAGCTCGTCGACATCGCGCGGCGGCTCCGTCGGAAGACGTCGGGCGTCACCCTTCGGGCTCCGCGTCTTCGCGGACGAGCTCGGTCGCTTCGATGGCATCGGTTCACCTTCCCAATCGAGTCCGGGTGCGTACCATGCGGCGGAACGAGCGGGCCCGCGTTCTCGCCTCGACGAATTCGCGCTGACCGACGCCGGACTCGCCGGCGTCGAAGTCGAGGTCGCGGCATTGTAGCGATCGAATGCACACGGAGGAACGTGTCCGAAAGCGCTCACGGCGACCCCCAGGGTGATGCTCCCCGGATCGGCTTGAACTGCGACGTGATCGCCGCGCCCCAGGCCTCCGGCGCGACGACGCGCTACCGTGCGGCGATCTGGCTCGAGTACGTCGACGCGCTCGCCGACCTCGGCGCGATCCCCATTCTGCTGCCACCGACGCCCGCCGTGCTGCCCGAGCTCGATCACCTCGACGGGTTGGTACTGATCGGGGGCGACGACTACCGCATCGGGAACCGCTCCGGCGAGCCCGCCGACTTCGAGCCCGTCGAGCCTCGGCGCGAGGAGTTCGACATCGCTCTGGCGAAGAGGGCGATCGCGCTCGATCTTCCCGTGCTCGCGATCTGCGGTGGATTCCAGTTGATCGTGCTCGCCGCGGGAGGCTCGATCATCGGCGATCTGCCGACCGAGTGGCACGCCGCGCCTGACCGGCCGCTCGACCAGCACCGTCGTCAGCTCCCGGAGGATCCCCTCGCTCGGCACTCGTTGGAGTGGCGGGGAGCCGTCGCCGGTGATTCGAGCCGTGGGTCGACCGACGGCGGCTCCGATCCGCGCTGGTCGGTCAACAGCCACCATCATCAAGCCGTCGGTCGTCTGCCCGACGGCTGGGTGGTCGTCGCCACCGCACCCGACGGAGTGATCGAGTGGGCGCGCGGGCCGGGGCGCTTCCAGATCGGAGTGCAGTGGCACCCGGAGCGGGAGGTCTGCGGGGCACTCGCCTCGTGCGATCCCGAACGAGGGGCCAGTGGCCACGTCTACGCAGAGTTCATGTCGGCCGCTCGGTCTCGGTCGCGAGAGCGACGGTCGCCGCGATGACCTCGATCTACATGGTGGCGGGAGAGGC
>JAGQRC010000264.1 GCA_020425835.1 Planctomycetota bacterium
ACGTCGGTCAGGGTGTACGCCCACGCGGCGCCGGCTCGACTCCCGAACTCACGGTCGGCGTACGCGCCGATCACCATCCTGTCGCCGTCGAGAGCGACGGCCTCGCCGTACTCGGGGGGCGCTCCGCCGACACCTCGGAACGAGGACTTGGTGCGGCTCGCCTCTCTCCAGGTCCCGTCCTCCTTGGTGAAGAGGTACGCCGCTCCCCAGTTCCTGGCGAAGGGCGCCCCGGCCAGGATCCGATCCCCTTGCAGCGCTACGGAGGTCCCCAGCTCGGCCCCCGTGCCCTGATCGCTCGCGTTCAGACGCTTGCTCTGGGACCAGGAACCGGCGCTGCGCTCGAACACGTAGACCGAGCCGACGTCGTTCATGAGCTCGTTGTCGAACGGAGACCCGATCGCGGCTCGATCCCCCTCGATCGCCAGGGAGTACCCGAACCAGTCGTCCCGGAAGGCTCCGGCGGCGTAGAGCTTCTGCTGCTCCGTCCAGACCGTCCCCGAGCGGTCGAACACGTACACGGCTCCCAGATCCTGCTCCGCCCCACCGTCCACACGAGGCGCGCCCACGAGGAGCGTGTCCCCGTCCGCGGCCACCGAGAATCCGAACCAGTCCCTGTCGGCGCCGTCGGATGCGACGAGCTTCTGCTGCAGCGACCAGGCGGTCCCCGTCCGGCAGAAGACGTACGCGGCACCCGCATCGAGTCCCGAGTCGTCGTCGAACCGGGCCCCGGTGACGAGCGTGTCACCATCCAGCGCGACGCAGAGCCCGAACCAGTCGTCGAAGTCGGGGACGGGGGGAGTCAGTGTGTCCTCGAGAGTCCAGACACCACCGATGTCGCGATAGACGAAGACCGCGCCAGCAGCGACTCCGAGCGCTTCGGTGTGCGGTGAGCCGACCGCGAGGGTGTCGCCCGAGAGCGCGACGGCGGTCCCGAAGTCCCCTCCGTCGGGGCGGCTCAACTTGGCCGACTCCGTCCAGGACGTCCCTTGCCGCAGGTACATGTGCACCGCGCCGAGCCCCGGGCCCTGGACCGTCTCGTCCTGCTCGGCTCCGACGGCGCACCAGTCACCGAAGAGAGCGACGGAGGAGCCCACGTGATCCGACGAGTCCGTGCCCGACGGAACGAGCTTGACCTCCTCGTCCGAGATCTGCGCGGGAGACAGCGACGAGAGAACGAGCGCGGCTGCGGTGATCGGTAGCATGGAACTCCCCGGCTTGCGAACGAGGCGCATCGCAGCCGCGTTCCTCGGATTCGTTCGCGAGGATCGACGTGCGGAGCGCGCGAGCGGGGACTCCGGACGGTCACGGAGGCACCCCCTCGAACTGGAACATGTCCCTCCGGATCACGCAACGATCTCCGGCCGGAGGCTGCGAACATGTTCACATCGCTGCCCGGCGACGATGCCTCTCCTCGTCGTCGAGTCCCCACGAAGATGGCTCGCCGCACCGCACGAGAGACGCTTCACAGGACTCGAACGATCGGCCGCTCCCAGCAGAATGCCGTGCCGTGCCCCCGAGGTGCCGGACGGCGCAGGGTTCGTGCGCGGCTCTCGCGACAGCACCCCGGGTGAGTCACCCGCATTCGGCGAGGGCTGATATCCTCGTGGATCCTCGAGCCGTTCGCCCGAACGCCGAGCGCAACCTCGGTGCGCTCCTCCGGTTCGAGGACCTCCGCCGCAACGCTACGGCACGCGCCCCCCCTACTCGGAAGGTTGGTTCCACAGATGCCCACGAGTCGCCCCTTCTCGCTGGTCGCGAGCGCGCTCTTCGCCCTCGCGCCCGCGTCGACCGCGCTGGCGCAGGGTCTCCTCTCCTGCGACGAGTCGAGTCCCGTCGTTCGACGCATCGAACGAGCCGACGGATCCACGACAGCGACCGCGTTCACTCTCTCGCTGCCCGGCGAGACCGTGTTGGGCGCGACCGGCCTCGCACGCCACCCTGCCAGCGGACTGCTCTACGCACTCGTCGAACTGAACGGGCAGGCCGGCTCGGAGCTCGTGACCGTGAACGAGGACAACGGCGTTTGTTCCTCGGTCGGGGACACGGGCGACTCCTTCGAGAGCATCGTGTTCGCTCCGCTCCCGATCGAGCTGTTCGCAGTCACGGGCGAGACCTCGTCGACGGGGAACCCGGAGTCCCTGTTCTCTCTCAGCACGGTGAACGCGACGGCGACCCTGGTCGCGACCCTGGGGGCGGGCACGGCCGGAGAGGCTCTCGCGTTCGACTTCGACGACCTCCTGCTCTATCACCTCTCCGGGTCCGGCACCCAGAACACCGACGAGATCCTCGAGACCATCGACCCCGGGACCTTCACGACCAGCCCGATTCCTCTCTCGGGCGCCGATGCGTCCGAGGTCCGGGCATTCTTCCGGAGCAGCCTGGACGCCACGTTCTACGTCGCCGACGTGGCGACGGACTCGACGGTGCGCTTCTACACGATGTCGACCGCCGGAGAGCTCGTCCTCCGCGGGACGATGGATCACGACTGCAGCGGGCTCGCACCGGATCGGCCGGCGAACGACTCGTGCTTCTCCGCAATCCACCTCCCGGAGCTCGGTACCTACTTCGGCTCGCTCGAGGGCGCCACCGACCTCGGGAACATCTCGTGCAACGCCGCGGCCTCCGCGTGCGGCGACGTCTGGTACTCGTTCACGGCCGGCTCGCGAGGCGACCTCTACGTCAGGACCTGCGGAACGAACGACCTCCCCGGAGTCGACCTGGGCACGTGCACCGTGCTCTCGGTCTACTCGAGCTGCACCGCGCTCCTCCAGAACGAGCTCGAGTGCACCACGACCACCCAGACCCAGTGCGCCGGCCAGGACGTCGGCCAGTTCGGCGACTCCCTCCTGCGGCGCGTCGTGTTCGCGGGCCAGACCGTGTGGATCCGAGTCTCGCAACGAGGAGACCCGAACCTCGCACACTTCTACCCGCGGCCGCGAGAGTTCGTCCTGGACATCGACTTCGTTCCGGACAACGACGACTGCATCGACGCGGAGCGCATCATGCCGGGCGAGACCGTGACGAGCACGTTGATCGGCGCGACACCCGACACGGTCGCGACGTGCGACTGCGGCGGTTCGGGGAGCCTCTGGTACTACTTCGTCGCTCCGACGGACGGAACGTTCTTCGCGGACACGTGCGGCACGAAGGCCGCGTTCGGGACCGACACGACGCTCCACCTCCGCCAGTTCAACTGCGGCGGACAGGAGTACGTCTGCAACGACAGTGCGACGTTCGCGTGTCCAGGGGACGACGATGCCGCCGTGTCCTGGGACATGGTCGCCGGTGAACAGCTGTCCATCCGCGTCTCGGCGTTCTGCACTGCGAGTTCGGCCGGCGGGTTCTTCCTCCGTGCAGAGTTCTACGACTCCTTCGGCGAGTCCTGCTCCGGCGACGGCGGCGACCAGATGGGCTGCACCGACTGCCCGTGCACGAACAACGCTCCGCCGGGTTCCGTCGGCGGTTGCACGAACAGCGCCGGGACCTCCGCGCGGCTCCTCGCGTCGGGCAGCGCCTCCGTCGCACTGCCGAGCGGCTCGACTTCGGACCTCCGCTTCGGGCTCTCGGGAGCCCCGCCCAGTGCGTTCGGCGTCCTGACCTCCGGCGACGCGATCGCGCCGACGAACCCGGCGAGCGCGTGCTTCGGTCTGGACTCGGGGATCCAGTCGGCGCTGTTCGACGGTCTGCGGTGCGCCGTGGGCTCGACCCTGCGCCACGGAGGCCGTTCCGCCGACACGAATGGCGACATCGGGGTGACGAACGGCCCCTGGGGCGGCGAAGGCGGCCCGCCCGCGGGCATCGCAGCGGCCGGCGCCGGCTTCGCGGCCGGTCAGACGCGGGCCTTCCAGGCCATCCTTCGAGACGACCCGCTGCTGTCGTGCATGCGTGGCTTGAACACGAGCCAGGCCGTCTCCGTCACCTTCACTCCGTGAGCCCCGAGTCCGACTCGAGCCCACGCGACGAGACTTCCCACACCGGATCCAAGCCATGAACGCCACTTCGACGATCCTCGCCGTGCTCTCGCTCTCGGGCGCGGCGTTCTCCCAGACCGTCCTGCACGTCGACGACGACGCCTCCCCGGGAGGTAACGGTCTCTCGTGGGTGACCGCGTACTCGGACCTCCAGGTAGCGCTCGCGGTTGCCCGCCAGCCCGGGAGCGTCGTCACGCAGATCTGGGTGGCCGAGGGGACCTACGTTCCGTCGCAGATCGGCGATCGCAGCGTCAGCTTCGAGCTGCACAACGGGCTCGCCCTCTACGGCGGTTTCGCCGGAGGTGAGACGGCGCTGGCGATGCGCGATCCCGATGCGCACGTCAGTCTCCTGAGCGGCGACCTGCTCGGCGACGACGTACAGCCGTTCATGAACAACACGGACAACAGCGCACACGTCGTCCGGGGCCGGATCGGAGTGAACTCGTCCGCGCTCCTCGACGGGTTCTCGATCGAGGGAGGCGCGGCGCTGAACGACGACGGCGGCGGCATCCATCTGTCGGATGCGGGTCCCACGATCCGCAACTGCAGGATCCGGTGGAACCTCGCCACCGACAACGGCGCGGGCATCTACAACGAGTGGAACTCCCCCGTCGTCGAGGACTGTCTGTTCGAGTCCAATCGGAGCTTCAACAGCGGCGGTGCCTGGGCGAACTTCGGGCTCCCCGGCTTCCTCGGGGGCGATCCTCGCTGCGTTCGGAATCGATTCGTCCGGAACACCGCGGGCAGCCTCGGCGGAGCCGTTCGCTGCCACATGGGAGACATGTCGTTCGAGGCTTGCTCGTTCGAGGAGAACGGAAGCACGAACGGCGCGGACATCGTGTTCAACACGTCGACCTCGTCCGTCGTGGACTGCACGTTCGATCGCAGCGACGGAGTCGCCATCCTGACGCAATTCACGGACTTGATCCTCGAGTCCTGCGTCGTCCGGGAAGCGAACGAGAGCGGGGTGAAGTTCGGAGTCGGATCCGTCGTCCTTCGAGAGTGCGTCTTCGAGGACAACTTCAACCAGCTCCGAGGAGGCGCAGCGGTGGTCGAAGCCACGGACGTCGAGTTCTTGCGATGCACGTTCCGCGACAACCGCTCCCCCGTGAACGGCGGAGCGCTCTACCTCGGCGTGCCCAGCGCTCCGCGCATCCGCGACTGCACGTTCATCGGCAACACCTCGACGGCGTCGGACGCCGGTGCGATCGACAGCGAATCGGTCGGGGACCCTCGGATCCACAACTGCGTCTTCATCGGGAACTCGGCGTCCCAGGACGGCGGCGCCGTGAAGATGGGCACCGGGGAGATCGTCAACTCGCTCTTCGTCGGGAACTCTGGGGGCCTCGGAGGTGCTCTCCACGTGGGCGGGACGACGCGCGTCGTCAACTGCACCGTGGTCCGCAACAACGGGCTCTCGGTCTCCGGAACGGGCGGCATCTACCTCACGGGGTCCTCGACGGCGGTCCTCAACACCATCCTGTGGGACAACCGCATCGGCACGAACACGGCCGAGATCGCGCAGATCCGCGTCAGCTCGGGCGGAGCGCCGGCCGTGTTCAGCGACTGCTCGGTCATGGGCTACGTGGGGACGATCCCGGGGACCAACGTCGGCGAGTTCTCCCCGATGTTCGTCGACCCGCTCGGTCCGGACGGCACACCGGGTACCGCGGACGACGACCTGCGCCTGTCCGCGGGGTCCTCCCTCATCGATCGCGGTGACACCGCGCACCTCGTCGCGGACTCGCTGGATCTCGACGGTGACTCCGACACGCTCGAGCTCGTGCCCTTCGACCTGCTGGGCGAGCCGCGTGCCGTGGACGTCCCGTCCGTGGCGGACAGCGGTCCGCCGCCCGTCCCCAACGTGGACCTCGGTGCGTTCGAGTTCTCCGACT
>JAGQRC010000265.1 GCA_020425835.1 Planctomycetota bacterium
CTCGACTGTCTCATGGTCGACTCCCAGCCGAAGGACCTCATCGTCGACTCCGACAACGCCTGTTGCTACGTGAGCTGTGCCGGCGACGACACCGTGGTCCGGGTCGACCTCTCGGGGCCGACGATGGCGATCACCCATCGTTTCCCGATCCCCGGAAAGCGCCCCACCTACCTGACGCTCGAGCGCAACAGCACCAACCCGAGCCTCAATACCGTCCTGGTGTCGATGAACGTCTCCGGGAACAACACCATCGTCTCGCACTTGAAGCCCTCGGCCGCCGCCTCGGCGGAGCTCCGGATCTGGGATGGCTCCGATCCGTCGTTGTTCCCCAACGGGGGTCTGCCGGACGAGGACATCTTCCGGATCGACCCGACGACGAACACGGTCCAGCCGATCGTGACCGGCGCGGGTGCGGTGAACTACGCGCTCGCGTTCAACCCGGTGACCCAGGACCTCTGGAGCGTCGGCGTCGACATGCACAACGCGAGTCCCTCGACGGAGGAGGACCTCAAGGGCCAGTTCGCGACGAACATGCTGAGCATCGTCGGCGCCGCGAGCCTCCCCGGCGCGGGCGCGCCCACGGTGGCCCCGACGAATCGCATCGACATCGACGGGGCGCCCGGGAGCTACTCACAGCTCCGGAGCATTCCCAACCCGAGTTCCATCGTCTTCGACGGCGGCTCGGGGAACGGATGGATCTCGGCGGCGACCGGTCCGGTCATCGCGACGTTCGACTCGGCGGGGAATCGCATCGGTCCCGGGGGAGACCTCTACCTCACCGATCTCGCGACGATCAACGGAACGAACTGTCGCACGCTCGTCCGGCTCTACGGTCTGTTGCTCGCGTACTGCCAGGACTCCGGGATCATCGTCGTCTTCGATCTCGTGGTCCCATCCCAGTTCCCGATCGGCCAACTGCTCCTCGGTCACGACCCGACTCCGGAACCGATCCGGCGCGGTCGAGCCCTTTGGAACGACGCGTTCTTCCACTCGGCCGACGGTCGGTTCACCTGCGGGACCTGTCACGTCGGTGGGGATGCCGACGGTCTCAGCTGGGATCTCTCCGAGAAGAACACGGATGAGAAGGGGCCGATGGTCACGCAGACGCTCCTCGGAATCGAGGACTCCGCACCCTACCACTGGCGCGGGGAACGCACCGGCGCCGACATCCTCATGACCGGGAACCCGGTGACGATCGCCGACTTCGCCGGCGCGGTGGAGGGACTGCTCGGTTCGCCGACGCCGCTCAGTCCGACCGAGACCCTCGACCTCGTCGAGTTCATCAAGAGCCTCCGGGCACCGGCGAACCCCGTCCAAGATCTCGATCGCGTCATCAAGGACAGCCTCGTCGCCTACGATCAGAATCCGGATCCGCTGGTCACGACGATCGGCGACCCCACGGAGGGTGACCTCCGCTACCACGATCTGAACTCCGACCTCGAGCCCTTCTCCACGTGCACGACGTGTCACGCCGTTCCCACCGGGAGCAACGGCGACTGGTTCCCCGATCCTCTGGCGGACCAGATCGCCGTGCGGGACAACTTCGAGCCGACGCAGCTGAATCAGCTGACCCTCAAGAAGCAGCCCACCCTCGACATCGCGGTGAACTTCCAGAGCAACCCGACCGTGCGCGTTCCGCTCCTCGGGGCGGGGACACATCACAGCGGCGACATCGTCGACCTGTTCACCTTCTGTCGCGGCTTCTTCTTCAACGGCACGACCGCCGACGACGACCAGAAGGCCGCCGACATCACCGCGTTCCTCGACCTCTTCGACTCCGGCACTGCGCCGTCCGTCCACCACGCCGTTCGGCTGCACGCCGGCAACACGAGCACCGGAACGCCGACTCCAGCGATGGACGAGGTCAAGCGACTGGTGAAGTACACGCAGCTCGGTTGGAACGGCGTGATCTTCTTCGGCAACTCGACGATCGGCGGGGTCACCCAACACCGGAGCTGGTACTACGACACCGCCAGCTCGCAGTTCATCTCGGACGACGGTCGGACGCGGACGTTGGCGCAGGTCTACGTGGACCACGCCACGGGTCGCGCGGACAGCGTCTTCCTCGGGGTGCCGCCCGGCAACGAGTTCCGCCTCGGCGTCGATCCCGACAACGACGGTCTGACCACCGGCGCCGAGCTGGCGCTCGTCCCGCCGACCGATCCGATGAACCCGGACAGCGACGGCGACTCCTACTCCGACGGCTACGAGATCGCCAATGGGGGCCAGCCGACCGTTTCGACGAGCCTCCCCGTCGACACCGTCGCGCCGTCGCTCGTCGGTGGCCTCCAGATCGAGTTCGTCAACGCGAGCGTCCTCAAGGTCCAGTTCGAGACGGACGAGCCGTGCACCTGGCGGTTCAACCTCTCGACCGGGAACGGCTTCGCCCCGGTCGTCGACACTCGGCAGACGCTGGACACACGGCACACCGCGGTGGTCCACCGCTTGGCGCCATCCGTGGGCACGACTCGGATCCAGAACTACACGGGAACGCTGACGATCACCGACCAGGCCGGGCTCGCGACCACGATCAACCTGCCACCCAACTGGTTCACGACCGCGCCAGCGACCTCCGGTAGCTTGGTCATCACCGGTCTCGGCATCTCCAACGAGTCGCGACCGACGACGACGTCCTGGGCTGGCGATGTGACGGTGACGCTGGGTGATCGTCTGCAGAGCTTCCCGTTCCCCGCCCCGTACGCTCCGGTGCAGTCCTATCCCGACACCTCGACCACACCCCCGATTCCCGCGGTCACCCACCCCGGCTATCTCGTCGTCGGTCAGCTCCAGAAGTTCGTGAACGACGAGTGGGTCCCGATCCCGATCGGCGACATCGCCATCACCAGCTCGACCGCGCTCCTCGTGAGCACGTTCAAGACGCTGGTCCCGGGTCAGACGCAGATGTTCGCGCCGTACACGCAGATCCCCGGCCCGTGGATCATCTCCGAGCTCACGAACGCGTCGGGGGCGACGACCGTCGGTCTCCAAGCGAGCAACGTCCCCGCCGCGGTGGAGACCGTTCGCTACGTACCGAAGATCATCTGCGAGCAGCCGCTGGACTCGCCGGGCGTGTACACCTTCGTCAGCGATCCGATCCTGATCGGCGCGCTGTCGAGGACCACCGATCCTGCTGCCCCGGCGAACGGGATCTTCTTCGGCGGGGGAACTCACCAGCTCCTCCACTACGGATTCCCGATGACCGACCCGGTGAACCGCAAGGTGAAGAGCTCGATGTAGCGACCACGGCTCGGCTCTCCTCCGAGACCGATCGACGCCAGGATGCGGGCCGAGCGAACCGGTTTCGCTCGGCCCTCGTTCGTCGTGCACGCCTCGGGGGCCGGAGTCGCCCGAACCGAAGTCTCGCCCCGAAGGACTCTTGTCGGCATTCTCGGGGCTCCCGTGCAAAACGGTTCCCCCGCGGCGCTGTGGGGTCGAAAGGCGAGGCGAGAAACATGACTGGACCCAACGTCCTCGAGGACTTCCGCCGGCGTCCGAACGACGCCCGTCGCCGCGCGCTCCTCGAAGCTGCTCAGGAATGGGCGTTTCGCGTCGCGCACGGCGTGCTGAAGCACGAGCAGGACGCGGAGGACGTCGCGCAGGAGGTGTTGCTCGAGCTGCTCGACGCCCTGGAGGACCTTCGGGACACCGAGCATCTCCGACGGTGGGTCTACCGCGTTTCGGTCCACGAGGCGATCGATCACCGTCGACGGAAGCAGCGACGAATGCGACGCGAACAACACCGAGCTCGGGAGCGGCGCGTGACCTCGTCGACCTTCGACGAACTCGACATCGAAGCCCTCCACATCGGGTTGGGACAGCTCGACGACGGCGCTCGGGAACTCATCGTCGGACACTACTTCGAGGGTCTGACCCTCGCCTCCCTGGCGCGTCGTCGGAACTGTTCGACGTCGCACATCGCCAATCAACTCCAACGCAGTCGCGCGGAGCTCGCGCGTCGTCTCGAGCGTGCGGGGATGGCGGGAGTGGTTCCGCTCACGGAGCCGTGGCTCGAGTCGATTCCGACGCCACCGATCACCCCCGCTGTCTCTCCGGTCGTCTGGGCGAAAGCTCGAGCCTCGACCGTTGCGACCGGGGGCGGCGCCGTGGGAATCGGAGGGTGGATCGTGGTCATGCAGTCGAAGAGTGGTGCGCTGGCCGTCGTGGGTTTGCTCAGCTTCGGGTTGGGTCTGGGAACGTTCGGCATGCTCCGCGGTCTCGTCGGCGATGGGAGGGGCGATCCGATCGCGATCGGGGCCGAGGGCCGCGAGCCCATCGGAACGTCAGCGAGCCCTGCTCTCATCGCCCCGGCTCCGACGTCGAGCGCCGAAACGAGGGCGACCCTTGTCGAGTTGGAGAAGCTGCGCGCCGAGAACCAGGAACTCGAGCAGCGACTGGCCGAGTTCGTGGCCCGCTCGACGTCGACCCCCGACGCGTCCGTCCCCCGGACGACGGAATCACTGATCGACCGCCTGAACCAGCTGTCCGCATGGATCGAAACGGTGCGGGCTCGCTTCGAGGAGTCCGAGCCGAAGGACGCCGAAGAGGCAGCCGCGCTCCAAGAGGAAATCCAAGCAGAGCTCCAACGGCTGACGAAGGGCATCGAGGAGCTCGCGCTCGCGGACCCGACGACGTTCTTCGAGTACCTCCACGGCGACGCCGCGAGTCCGGAGCTCGTCAACCTCGTGCTGGACGCCGTGCTGGGGGGGCTCGGAGTGATGGGGATGCACGGTGTGAGGCCGGCTCGCGACGCGCGGGAACACGCGGCGCTCGCAGAAGGACTGCTGGAGCTGACGGCACGGCGAGATGTCGCGTCCACTGCTCTGCGCGTCCTGAGCACCTTCCGACATCTCACCACCGAGCAGCTCGCGATCGTTCGCGATCGTATCGACGACGCGGATCCCGACATCGCAGGAACGGCACTCGGCGTCCTCGCCGAGAATCTCGATGGTCGCCGGGAGTTGGTCGATGACGCGCTGTGGAGGCGCCTGGAGGGGCTGCGCTCGGGAGCCGTGGACACCGGCGACGACGTCTGGGTCTCCAACGCGATCGGAACGCTCTCGTCTCTGAAGACCGAGCGCGCAGAGCGCCTCATCCTGGAGCTCTTGTCGACGGGCCACACCTCTCGCCACGACCTGGCTCTCCTCGCCGTCGCCGAGGAGCGATTCCCGTCGAGCGACCATCGCGACGACTACCCCGCTGCGCTCGAAGCGCTCGCCCGACGCGCCGACTCGGCGGCCGTGATCGACCAGGTCGTCGACTTCGCCCTCGAACTCCCGCTCGTTCAGGGTCGACGAGTTCTCGAGGTGTTGAGTCGGAACTCGACCGACACGACGAGAGCCCGCGCCATCGAGACGGTCGTGCGCCTGCTCGGGGACTCGGGCCAGTCACCCGCAGGGCTCCGCGGACGATATCGCGAGATCATCGGGAGGTGACTCCGCGTCGATGCGTTACAGTGGGGCCCCCACCCGCTCTAGTGTGCTGACACAGAAGTTCGTGGGCGAAACGCCGGGCCTCGACGACTCTGGCTTTTGTCGCAGCTCCTCGAAGGAGTTCTAGCAGTCCGTTGAGAAGCTGCTTCCGTGCAGAGAGTTCGAGATTCCGAGGCCAGAGCTTCCGACGAAGCGCCGGCGTATTGGTGGATACGTCGAGTCTCTGCGGGTGTGCTGGGAGGCGGAAGCTCGGGCCCTCGGCCGGAATGAGCTCTTCGACGGGCTGAGAAGGAGATCGGTCGCGTCGTGCTCGATCAAAGTTCAACCCCGGAGGATTCCGCTGACGAGGCGGCCCTCCGCGAACGGCTCCGCCGTCTCGCCTCCCAGTTCTCGCAGGCGCAGATCGCGAAGGCCACCGGAACGCCGCAAGCGAGCG
>JAGQRC010000266.1 GCA_020425835.1 Planctomycetota bacterium
CTTGTAGAAGGTCATGGTCATCGTGTTGCCGTCTGCGCTCGGCTTCCCGACGATCTTGTTGTCGATCATGTCGCCGGACATCATGTCCGGGCTCTTGCCCATCATGACCATCGTGCCGTCCTTCTCGACCTTGCCCCGCTGGACCGAGAGGTAGGGCGAGCTGCTGTCGATCCAGATGCTGACCATCTCCTTGGCGATCGTGTCGTAGCCCTCGATCGACATGCCCTTGAACGGCATGCCCATGAACTCGGAGACGAAGTCCTCCTGCACGAAGCGACCGTCCATGATCATCTTGCGGGTGGCCGTCGCTTGGAACTCCTCGGCCGGCTCACCGGGGACCATCCACATGGTGCCCTTCACGTCGAACGTTCCGCACGACTTGACCATCTCCTTGTGACACTCGGTCAGCTGCATCCACTCCGGCATCGGAGGCATGCCCTCCATGCCTTGTCCCTCGGTCTGGACAGCGGTGGCTTGGCCGAGCGTGAAGGCGGCGACCAGGCCGAGAGCGATGGCGAGAACTGCGGCGACTTTCATGAGGAATCTCCTTTCGGGAGAGTTGGGGGAGATTCCTATACCCGGAATCCGTCGCGAAACAAGGACGCGTCACGTGTCGGTCTCGATTGGTGGGAATCGTGTCGCGCGTTCCTCCACTTTCGCAACCCGTTGAGAAGCTCATTGCGGCTGCGAGCCCGAGCTTCCGGCGGCCAGCGCACTCGGCGGAACTCGACGGATCCACCCGTCGTGCTCACGGACAGTTCGGGTAGCCCGAACAATCCAGACCATCGCCGGAGGGATCGTCCCCACAGTCCGGGAACGGCGCTGGCGGTGCGACACTTCCGCCGACGAAGAGCCACGAGAGCACGGTGACCGCGTCGGACACGTCGTTCGCACCGTCATCGTTGGCGTCGCAAGCGTCCTCGCATCCCACTTCGCCGCCCGAGCCGCCGAAGAGATGCGCGAGGAGGTGCACTGCGTCGGCGACATTGGTCGATCCATCGCCATTGCAGTCCGAGCGGATGAACTCGAGGGGCGCCGAGGCCGCTGGCGGAACGTACGCGGCGAGGAGCCTGACGTACTTCGACTGCGCGCCGACCGCCGGCTCGGTGATCTCCCACGAGTTCTCCGGCCAACTGCTGTTCCAGTCCCGATACGACTTCTGGATCGGTTGGTCGAGCGGGGGGGCGAGCAACGGGCCGACGTACGCGGGGTCCGGTTGATAGGTCGGGTTGGCGCCTCCGGAGAGGTAGCCGGGCGGCGGACCGTAGAGTGACAGGTCGGCGTCGTCCCAATCGGTGCCGTCGCCGAACCAGCCGTGGTAGATCTGACGGATGCTCTGGTCCGAGCCGAAGGCGTCCATGTGCGTCAAGTAGCAGTAGCCGGTCGGATTGACCCCGTGCAGGTAGTGGACGAAGCCGAGCGCCGCGTCGCGTTGCGTGGAGGCTTGGCTCGGATCGATCCCCAGCCGGACCATCGCCTCGACCATCGAGCCCTTGATCGACTTCACCCAGTTGCTGCCCCAGGTGTAGTCGTAGTCGTAGAGATGAGCGCGATAGGCGTCCGTTCCGTTCGCGAACTCGCCGAGCATCGACGGTCCCCCGACCGCGATCGCGTAGTTGTTCCGGATCGCGTCGACGACCGCGGGTGTCGTACCGGGAATGGTCGTGTAGAGGAGCAACGCGCTCTGCGCGATCTCCTCCCACGACATCGCCCACACCCAGGTCATCAGGTGTGCGTCCGAATAGTGGAGGTCGAACCAATCGCGGTAGACCGGATCACCGGTACGCCGGAACAGGTGCGCCGCCGCGCGGAGACGGGACATCTCTTGGTCGTACGGGGAGAGCTCGTTGGTCGCGCTCGTGAAGCCGGAGTTGTCATAGCTCGACGGGATCGCGCTCGGGTTCGTCTCGAGCCACGCCCAAGCGGAGAGGGCGGCGGACTCGAGCGTGTTGGCGAAGGCCGACCCTTCCGACGTTCCGAGCGATCCGAACACGAAAGCCCCGTGGGCGAACGCCGCACACGCGCTCGCGGTCGCGGAAGCGGTGACCGGCGCGTAGTAGCGCGCCGCGGTGTCCGCGCTCGGCGGACTCGCGCTCTGCCACGCATCGACCGACACCTTGTGGAGCACCCCCCCGTCCGGGCGCTGCATGCGGAGCAACCACTCGAGCTCCCAGCGGACCTCGTCGAGCAGATCGGGGATGCCGTTACCGGACTCCGGGATTCCGGTGGCGTCGCCGAAGGCGGCTGGCGAGATTTCCAACGCGTCGAGGAGCGGGTGCACCGCCTCCACCGCGTAGTTGACGTACTTGTTGTAGTCCCCGGCGTCGTGCCACCCACCCCAGAGGTCGAGCGCAGTCGACGGATCGGGGTCGGTGACCGACCGACAGTCGTGGTCCTGGTTCGCCCCCGCGTGACAGACGGGGTCCGACCACTCGGCTCCTGCGAACGGTGCGGCCTTCGCTGTCCCGCAGCGCTGGTAGTAGAACATCCGGACCGCCTGCTCGAGCGCATCGCGGTAGACATCGTCCGCGATGCGGAACGACTCCGAAGCCGCTCCGGAAGCGACGTCGACGATCGTGAAGTCACCGGTCTCGCTCACGCTCGTGAAGTCGAACCACCAGACCCGATCTCCCGACTGGTCGTGCACCTGCCCGCCATTCCAAGCGACCGCGGTGCCGGACAGCGCGACGCTTCCGTCGTTGCGTCGCAGCTCGATCGCTCCAGGGACGAACGGGAGCGGAGCGTCGTATCCCAGGACCGGTGATCGCAGGATCGCGATCTTCGTGTCGCCGGGCCGATAACCGAACTGGTCGACGCGAATCCTCGTGTCGGCGGTCACGAGCTGGGCGATGCCGAGGCCGAGGAGCAACGCGACGAGGAAGAGCAAGGGTCTGGGCCGGCCACCGTGGGCCGGTTCGAGTGTCGCCATGAATCGTTCCCTACGCTGCTGGAGTGGTGGAGATTGACGGCGGCATCACGGACAAGCCGCGTGCACGGTGCAACCGAGCGTGTCCGGAGTCGGGTCCGAGCCGCAATCGGGGAACGGTGGAGGTGGAGGTGGAGCGGACACGAAGATCGTGGAGAGAAGAGTGATCGGATCGGAGATGTCGACGCCTCCGTCGTCGTTGACGTCCGCCGCGTCTCGGCACGTTGTGTCGGAAGATCCTGGAGTGAACAGGCGAGTGAGGATCGAGATCGCGTCCGCGATGTCGACGGCGCCGTCCTGGTTGTCGTCGCCGCGGATCCACTCGGTCGGAGGGATGAGTCCCGGGATCACCACGAACGAGCGGACGGCCGACAAGGTACGGCCGACGACGAAGAGGTCGGGAGTGCCGTCCCCGGTCAGATCGGCCACGTGAACGTCGACCGGAGACTCGACCGTCGGCGTGCCGATGGGATCGTGGAAGCCGCCTGTTCCATCGTTGCGATGGATCGAAGCCACGCGCGCGCCGCTGTGGAGCGCCACGATGTCGGCCAGTCCGTCGCCGTCGAGGTCAGCGACACGGGTCTGCATCGGCGCCGGCCAACTGTCGATCCAGGTCGTCTCGAAACCGACCACTCCGGTTGCCCGCACGACGGCCAGCGCGAGTGGATCGGAGGTCGACGCGACGATGTCGTCGATGCCATCGCTGTCGAGGTCCCCCGTCGACAGGTGATGAGAGGCAAGGGTCACCGGGGCGATCGGGGAGGCGAAGGTCCCGTCCCCGTATCCGTAGTGCACGAAGGTGCCGAGATCACCCGCCACTGCGACATCGATCGTGCCATCGCCGTTGAAGTCGCTCGCCGCGACGTCGACGGGATGCGGCGTCGTCGACCAGCGCTGGTCCGGACCGAGTGCGATCGCGCCGCCGATCGGGGGAAGGCCGAGCCGGACCGAGAAGTCCGCGCTCACCTCGTTCGCCGTGATCACGTCGAGGCGGCCATCCGCGTCGACGTCGGCGATGGCGATCGCGACGGGTGATGTTCCGACTCCGAGAAGCTCCTCCGGCCCGAACGAGCCGACACCATCGCCCGGTCGGACGGCGATCTCGTGGGTCGCCGCCGAGCTCACGACGAGATCGAGCGCCCCGTCCTGATCGAGGTCGGCCAGTTCGAGATCGTTCGCGCTCGACGACACCGGGAGGGCTGCGGAGAGGATGTAGTCGACTCCGGAAGAGGCGTAGACCTGGACCTCATCGCCGAAGCTGGTCACGGCCACGAGGTCGAGGTCGCCGTCGAGGTCGACGTCCCCGAGCGCGCTCGCCTCGAAGTACTGCTCCCCGTCGTAGAAGGTCCCTTGGGTGATGCTCCCCGAACCGTCGCCGAGGAAGAGCGTCGTGTACCCGTCGTGCCGACCGATGATGTCGGCCGATCCATCGAGATTCAGGTCGGCGACGGAGAGGTTGCCCGCGCGGCCGATGACCTCGGTGAGGAAAGTGAAGTTGCCGGCCCCGTCCCCGAGGGAGATCGAGACGGGACCGAGGTAGGTCGAGATGATGTCGACGACGCCATCGCCATCGAAATCGGCGGCGACGAGCTCTCGGGCGAACGGCAGGCTCAGCGGGAGCGGGGCGGAGAACGCGCCGATTCCGTCACCGAAGTAGATCGCCGAGCTGGTGGGGCTGGTGTGCGTCGTCACGATGTCGAGCGCCCCGTCGCCGTCGAAGTCCGCGATCACGGCGTCCGACGGATTGGGCGACAGGGAGAGGACCTGCCCTGTGAACTGTCCGGCCCCGATCGACAGCGACACGTGGAGCTCGCCCGACGAACCCGAGGTGACCAGATCGTCGAGGCCGTCGCCGTCGAGGTCGTCGATCTCCAACACGGAGACGCTCACGTCCTCCGAGGTGTAGACGCCCGATTGGAACGTGCCGTCACCGTTACCGAGGTGGACGACCCAGCCCGATCCGACGTATGGAATCGTGTAGATCAGATCCGGGTCACCGTTGCCGTCGAAGTCGCCCGAGCGCGCGGCTCCCATGCTGTCGGCGAAGCCGTCGACGGTCGATTGCAGGACGAATGTGCCGATCCCCGTCGCGAGATAGAGGCGGACCCGGAGGGCAGCGACATCGGTGAGGAGGAGATCCGGCAGCCCGTTGCCATCGAAGTCGTCCACCGCGAGTGCATCGGCGGCCTCGACGTTCACGGCCACGGGGGCCTCGAACGTCGCGTCTCCGTTGCCCCACCAGATCTCGACGGTGTTCGTCGCGTAGTCGTTGATCACCAGGTCCGGGATCCCGTCGAGATCCATGTCCCGAGCGGTCGGCCGCGAGAAGCCGGTGGCTTGTCGGAGGACCGGACTGGGAAAGGGGAGTTGCGCATCGGCGATCGAAGTCGCCAGGACGACGAGGAGTCCGAACCACTTCCAGCTCGCGCGATTCGCGCGTCGATGGGTCACGGGCATGATGTGCTCCCGCATCCGAGGTCCGCCACCGCGGGTCCGCAGACCGGGAACGGCGGGGGCGGGGGCAGGCCGGCCGAGAAGGAATAGGCAAGAAGCGTGATCGCGTCGGACAGGTCGACCGCACCGTCGTCGTTCGCATCGTCCGCGTCCGCACAGGATCCGGGCGGAGCACCGGAGAAGAGCCGACCGAGGAGCGTCACGGCATCCGAGAGATCGATCTGGAGGTCGTCGTTGCTGTCGCCGCGGAGGAAGGTCGGTTGGGGAACGCTCACCGTCAGCGAGCCGGCGAACCCGCAAGCGAACAGCGACGTCCCGTTCACCACCACGATGTTGGCCACTGGAGGCGCGCCGAGCGCGTCGGTCCAGATCAGTGGCGTCGAGTCGCCGATCGCTCCGCCGACGTGCTCGTACTCGATGGCGACGACCGCTTCCGGTTGCGGGAACTCCAGGGTCTCCCCCAGGAAGGAGTAGACCACCCCC
>JAGQRC010000267.1 GCA_020425835.1 Planctomycetota bacterium
AAGATCTCACCGCCACCGAACAGTTGACCCTGCACGACGTCACCTTCGCCGGACCCCGCGAGATGCGGGGTCGATTCGGCCTGACGGTCGGCTCGATCCACGCTCACGGCCACGCGTTCGCGAACCCACACCTCGCCTTCGACTTCCTCGGCGGCGTCGCAGTCACGGACATGCAAGCGGTCGCCTCTTCCAATGGCGCGCGTGACCGATCCCGTCGAACCGCGTTCGGTCCCGAGTTGGGCGTCGGCATCTCGATCTATCCCATCCCGTTCACACGGATCTACGGGCGCGCGCTCTACCAGTTCGGACTCCACGCGGGCGACGAGACGGAGCTCCAGAAGCTCGAGGCGGGAGCCGCCGTCGAGCTGCTCGAGAGTCTGACCGTGTTCGGGGCCTGGCGATTGTGGCGATACCGCGCGGACGAAGGTGGAGCGTTCCACACGGACGTCGACATCGATGCCCAGGGTCCGGTGATCGGCGTCGAGTTCGACTTCTGATCGATGGAGATGCGCGTGCGCTGGTGTCGCGGAGCTTGTGGGGTGTTCGCCGCCCTCGCGGCGTCGTGGTTCCCCCTGACCTTGGACGCGCAGAACGGCGACCGCCCGGGGGAACCGCAACCCGAGGTGTGGCGGGACTTCGAGGTTCCGCCTGCTCCGGTCGTGTCCCCCGAGGACGCACTGGCGATGTTGCGGGTCGCGCCGGGATTCCGGGTCGAGCTGGTTGCGAGCGAACCGCTCGTCGAAGATCCCGTGACGATCGCGTTCGACCCACGCGGCCGACTCTGGGCGGTCGAGATGCGCGCATTCATGCCCGATGTCGATGGTCACGGCGAGACCGATCCGATCGGGCGCGTCGTCGTTCTCGAGGACGATGACGGCGATGGGACGATGGATCGTTCGACGGCGTTCCTCACCGGGCTCGTCAATCCACGGGCACTCGCCATCGTCGAAGGTGGAATCCTTCTCGGTGAGCCTCCCCATCTCTGGTGGGCTCGAGATGCCGATGGAGACGGCACGTGCGACGCGAAGTCCGAGGTCGGCTCGTACGGAAACGCGGACCCGGATCAGCTGGAGCACACCGAGAATGGTCTCCTCTGGACCCTGGACAATTGGATCGTGAACGCCAAGTCGGACCGACGGTTCCGCTGGCGCGATGGAACCGTGGAGGTCGAGCGAACCGCACACCGCGGACAGTGGGGTATCGCTCGAGACGACTGGGGCCGCCTGTACTACAACGGGAACTCGTCGTGGCTCCTCGGCGACGCTGTTCCCGCTCGCTACCTGCTTCGACAGCCGCATGCCGGTCGTGCGGTCGGACAGCCTCACCCGGTCGGGCTCTCGCTCGTGACCGACCAGTCGGTCTTCACGATCCGGGTGAATCCCGGGATCAACCGTGGCTACGAGAAGGGAATGCTCCGCGCGGATGGCCGGCTTGCGCGGACCACTTCAGTGAGCGGACTGACGATCTACCGCGGGCACCAGTTTCCTGCGGAGTACCGGGGGGACGCCTTCGTCCCGGAGCCCGCCGGCAACGTCGTCGCTCACTTTCGCCTGGACCACGATGGGTTTCGAACGCGGGCCGAGCACGATCTCATCGATGACGCGGAGTGGGGGGTGCGGGAGTTCCTCGCGTCTCCCGATGAGCGGTTCCGCCCGGTCGACTGCACGGTGGGACCCGATGGGGCGCTCTACGTCGTGGACATGTATCGAGGCATCCTCCAGCACCGGCAGTTCGTCACCACCTTCCTCCGCAGGCAGATCGTCGAGCGCGGCCTCGATCGTCCGATCGGGCTCGGTCGGATCTACCGCGTCGTCTGGGAAGGAAGTCCCGTCGAACGCGCTCCCGTGCTCCTCGCCGACGTCGACGCGCGAGTCCGAGCTCTGGCGCACCCCAACGGTTGGGTCCGGGACACCGCGCAGCGCCTCCTGGTCGAGTCGCGCGATGCGAAGGCGATCGGACCGTTGACGCGACTCGTCGCGTCGAGTCCTTCGGAACTCGCCCGCGTCCACGCGCTGTGGACGCTCGACGGTATGGACGCTCTGGAGTTCGAGCTGACGAAGAAGGCGCTTCGTGACCAGAGCCCACGCGTGCGGATCCAGGCGTTGCGGTCAGGAGAACGCTGGATCGGTCATCGGTTCCACGAGTCGGACTTCGTTCTGGCGCTGATGGAGCGGGCGAACGACACCGATCCCGAAGTCCGCGTTCAGCTCCTGTTCACGCTCGGAGGGTTCCCGGTCGGGTCGGCGAGCGCGAACGAACTCCGCCTCGCGGTTCTCGCTCGGAACACGGATGACCCCATGGTGCGCTGCGCTGCGCTCTCTGGCTGGCGCGGAGGTACCCTCGGCGCGCTGCGTCAACTCTGTGAACGCGCCGACACCGTGGAGCGGTCGGATGGGAGAGTGGCGCTGTTTCGCGAGTTCGCGCACGCAGCGCTACGAGGACGTTCGGCCGACCTGCCGTCGCTCCTGATGTTGGTGGAGACCGAGTGTCGTGAGGGCCAGCTCTGGCGAGCGGAGGCGATACTCGATGGAGCGTTGGCCTTTGCTCGAGTGGGGAGCGACACCCCGCGGAGCATCGCGCTCGCCCGGCGTCCCGCGACGCTCGAGAGAACCGACCTTCCCGAGACCATCCACGAGCGCCTCTCGGCGCTCTCGAAGACGATCACCACGGCGATGGTCGATCCCCTCACTCTCGATGAGCAGGCCCGCTACTCCCGCGGGGAGCAGCTCTACGCGACCTGCGCGCTCTGCCATGGTGGGTTCGGCGAAGGGATTCCGGGGCTCGGTCCGCCGCTCGCCGACTCGTCCTGGGTGATCGGGCCCCCCGAGCGGCTGGTCCGGATCCTCCTTCACGGGGTCGCCGGTCCCATCGAGGTGAATGGACAATGGTGGAACGAGACGATGGTCCCGGTCACCAGTCTCGGCGTGTTCGAGGACGACGGTTCTCTGGCCGACGTGACCACGTTCGTCCGTCGCGCTTGGGGACACACTTCGTCGACCCTGACGGCCGAGGAGATCGCTCGGATCCGTTCCGCCACGATCGAGCGTGTCGAGCCGTGGTCCGCAGCCGAACTGCAAGCCGTCCCATGACGGGCCTTCGACGGTGTGGCTGGATCGCTCTCGCCTTCTTCGTCTCACGATGGTCGCTCGTCGCGGAGGAGAGCCTGAACCTCTTCGACGGTCGGACGCTCGACGGTTGGGAGATCCACGGCGGAGCGGCGACCTTTCGCGTCGAGGACGGTTGCATCGTCGGCAGGACCGCACCGCGGACCGCGAACACCTTTCTCTGCACGACGCTCCAGTTCGACGACTTCGTCCTCGAGTACGAGTTCCGTGTCGATCCCGAGCTGAACTCGGGTGTGCAGATTCGGAGCTTCCTCCGCGACGACGCCGTGACCGGATATCAGATCGAGATCGATCCCGACGTTGCGCGCGGTCGCCTGTGGACGGGCGGCATCTACGAAGAGTCGGGACGGGGGTGGTTGGCGGATCTCTCGGACAACCAGGACGCACGTCGCGCGTTTCGACCCGGGGAGTGGAACCACGTTCGGGTTCGCGCGGAAGGCGCACGGCTCCGGACCTGGGTGAACGGGACCGGCGCCGCCGACCTGTTGGACACTCGATCCCTCTGCGGGTTCATCGCACTCCAGGTCCACGGCGTCGGGGAGCGCGACGACGCACTCGAGGTGCGATGGCGGAACCTGAGGCTTCGAGCGCTCGGAGCCCATCGATGGCGGCGTCGACTCGACGAGTGCGCTTCGGACTGGTCGTGCGCCGTCGAACCGTCGGGATTGACCTTGGCCGGCAGTGGGGAGTGGTTCCTACCCGGTTCATTGCTCGACCCCTTTTCGGTGCGACTGCGCTACCGCAGCGCTTCCCAGGAGTCCCGCTTCTTCTTCGGGCGTTCGGAGGGTGGAGCGAGTCGAGGTTGGACCACTGTCCTCGGCGCGGTCGACTGCGGTGGGCTCGAGAGCGCGGACGGAGTCGCCTTGATCGGACCGCGCGTGGGACGACCCATGGCTCCCGACGGTCGTCCACGCTGGTTCCACGTGACTCACGCGGGCCGTAGGGTCGCGCTGCACGTCGACGACGAGTCGATCGGTCTCGTCGATCTCGCAGTGGATGAGCCCGGGGGATGCGGTGGGCGCGCCGGCGTCCGGAGCGAACGGGGCGCGAGCCTCGCACTCGAAGCGATCGACACGCTCGAACCGGTCGAGCTTCGACCGATGATCGGTCGCCCTGCTCCGGTCGATGCCCAGGGGTTGTTGGGACCCGTGTCCTCGGCCCCCGAGGGCGAACGCGGTGATCCGTGGGGTGCGTGGTGTCACCGCTCGGGAGGCGACGAGGCGAGCGTTCCTCGTTGGAAGTGGGAAGCTGGGGTGATCGAAGTCGTCCCGGGGGCCGGCTCGATCGAGACCCGCGAGATGTTCACGGACTTCGAGCTCCACGTCGAGTTCTCGACTTCGGCCGGCGACACCGGCAACAGCGGGATCTACCTCCAAGGCCGGTACGAAGTGCAGATCTTCAACTCGTTCGAGCAGCCGATCCTCGACGACGGCTGTGGCGCGTTGTATCGCATGCGGGCGCCGGACTACGCCGTGGCGCGACCCCCTGGGGAGTGGCAGACCTACCGTATCACGTTCCGTGCGCCGCGCTGGGATGATGACGGTCGCCGTCGCGAAGCCGCGCGGATCACCGTGCGACACAACGGCGTCGTCGTGCACGACGACGTGGAGATTCGCGCAAAGACTGGCGCGGGTCGTCCCGAATCACCGACCCCGGGACCGATCGTGCTGCAGGACCACGGTTGTCCGGTGCGCTTCCGGAACATCTGGGTCCGTCGTCTCTGACCCGAGACCGAAGTCGATCATGGCGTCGGCTGGCGCAGCTCCTCGAGATCGGCCTCGATGGCTCCGTACAGTCGTTCCGTGTACCCCTCGTGGAGATCGTGGATCTTGCCATCGCGGTCGAGCACCACGATTGCCGGGAACACCCGCGCCCCGAACTGCTCCGCGAGATGGGCCGCACGGATGGTCGGGAACGGTGGGGACAGAACCTGGAGCGGGTACTTCGCGTCGGTGATGACCGGGTCGTTGTTGCAGCCGATGAATCGGACGTCCGAATGCCGGCGTGCCAGCTCGATCGTGCGCTTCGCCGCTCGAAGACTCCAGACGTTGGCCCGATTCCAGAAGCAGAGAACGGCGACCTGACCGGTGAGCTCGGTCTGGTCGTGCTGGAGACCATCGAAGCCGACCCGACTCCATTCCGGGCTCATCCTCCCGATCGCGGCGCGTCGATTCGTCGCGGTGCCCTCCGCTCGCGACAGCTGCGCATCGAACTGCGCGACGAGCTCTGACACTTTCGCTCGGAGAACGGGATCCGCGAGCTCTTGGGAGGCGAGCTCCGCCCGCTTTCGTGCTTCTTCCACTCGCGACCGACCACCTTCCCGGCCGGTAGTGACGTCGTGGAGACCGTCGCGGAGGTCGCGAAGAACCGAGAAGTACCGATTCACCTCCTCACGACGCTTGCGGAGTGTCTCGTCCGTGAGCTCGTGGACACTCTTCAGCGCGACTTCGACGGATCCGGTGCCTTTGGTCCCGTAGTCACTTCGCACCGAGAGTTCGACCCGCTCCACGCGACCACGGTGCACGTCGAACGTGAACCTGTAGATCACCTCGCGGAGCTGGATCCGAGAGATGAAGCCATCGAGCCGATCCTCGATGAGCACCTTTGCGTCGATGCTCGGAGCCGGGGGGGCAGGTTGGGGAATTCGGCGGTAGCGGTGGAGGCGGTCGGCGACCGACTCCA
>JAGQRC010000026.1 GCA_020425835.1 Planctomycetota bacterium
ACGCTCTGGATGGCATCGATCGCGTCCCCGCGGACGCCGTCGCGGATGCGGATCAGGTCGAGCGTGCGCTCGCGGGTCGAGTGTCGAATGGCATCCACGGCGCACTGGGGATCGATGGGATAGCCGAGGTCGCGCGCGAGGTTGTTCCCGGTCCCCGCCGGAACGATCGCGATCGTCGGCCGCACGGCCGCGGGAAGGTCGGCGACCCAGTTCGCGACGGCGTTGATCGTCCCGTCGCCGCCGATCACCAAGACTCGAGACTCGGCGTCCGTCGGCGTCTCGGCCAGCTCGTCGAGCGTGACCCAGGGAATCTCCCGCGAGGGCTCGAGCTCTCGGAGCTGCGACTCGACCGCCGCTCGACCTCGAGCGGCGCGCTTCGATCTCGGGTTGTGGATGACCCGATCGATCCGGCCGCGGGACCGACGCGCGGGCTCATCAGCCGCGTCGTCTTCTGCGCTCACTCCAACGTCTCACCCGGGGCGAGGTCGAAGACCTCGATCGGGAGCGTGCCGAGCGCCTGCCGCAGTTTCTCCGGAGTGCCGTGCAGTTGATCGAACGTTCCCCAGTGGCAGGGGAGGACCATCTTCACGCCGAGGAGGTGCGCCGCCTTGGCCGCTTCGCGCGGACCCATCGTGTAGTGGTCGCCGATCGGCAGGATCGCCATCAGCGGGTTGTGGAGCTCACCGATCAGCGCCATGTCGCCGAACACACACGTGTCGCCCGCGATGTAGAACCGGAACTCGTTCTCGGTCTCGACCACGTAACCCGCGGGCTCCCCGCCGTAGATCATGCGGTCGCCATCGACGATCCCCGAAGAATGGAACGCGTGGGTCATGGTGATCTGGAGGCTCGCCGACTCGATCGTCCCGCCCTTGTTCATCGCGGTCAGGTGCTCGATGCCCTTCGATCCCAACCAGTGTCCGATCTCGTAGTTGCAGACCACCCGACAGCCCGTGCGCTTCGCGACATCCACAGCGTCCGCCATGTGATCCGAATGACCATGGGTGATGAGCATCAGATCGATGTCGTCGATCTTCTTGTACTCGTCCGGGCACGTCGGATTGGACTCGAGCCAAGGATCGACGAGCACGCGGCGGCCGCTCGGGGTCTCGATCAGGAAGGTGGAGTGCCCGAGCCAGGTGAAGCAGGTCTCTTTGCCGAGGTAGCTCATCGAGGGTCCTTTCCGAGGGCGGAGCCGAGAGGATGCTCGGGACCCGGCGCAAACGCAAGACGACCGACGCGTGCCCACGCTCCTCGACACGAAGCCGGTCCGGACACGAAGAGACCCGCGACGAAGACTCGTCGCGGGTCTCCTCGAAGCGTCGATCCGACGAGCGTCAGCCGCTCGTCGAGGCGAGCGTCTCCCGGATCTCCTGCTCGAGCTTCTCCTGATCGAGCTCCAACGACTCGATCTTCTGTTGGAGCTCGGGAATGTCCTCTCGACGGATCCGGTCACGGAGCTGCTCGATCGCGATGAGTCGCTCCTTGTACCGGGCGATCAGCTCGGCGAGTGCCGTGTCCGCGTCGAGGGTCGCTCGGAGCTTCCCGGCGGTCTCGAGCAGGTCGCAGAACTCGGTCACCCGTCGCTCCTCCGATGTGTCGAGAACTCGCAGTCCGAGAGCCAGCTCGCGGATGTGGGCGAGCGTCGTCTCCCTCGACCAGTAGCTCGACCGCAAGCTCTCCGCGAACGCCGCGGCGCACACCGCCAAACGGAAGCGCGGCGTCGCGTCGTCGAACGCCGTCGAGTTCGCCACAGGGGCGGCGACGCCCTGCTCGACGACCTCACCGGAGTCGACGTCCTGGTACCGCACGTGGATCTTCCCGAGCGAGCCCTCCGCGTTCGGCGCGAGCTCCACCTCGTAGAGCGCGACCACCTCATCGCCCGCGTTGACCTCGCCCGCGTCGACCTTGTCGTTGCGGAAGTTCTCGTGGGCGATCTGCCGGTTCTCGTAGCCGATCTGACGAAAGCGCGTCACGACCGTGGGGTCGAACTCGACCTGGATCTTCGCGTCCTTGGCGACGGTCTCGAACGCCTCCGCGAGGCCGCGCCGGAAGAGCTGGAGCCCTTCGGCGAACGAGTCGATGTAGGCGCACTGTCCGTTGCCGCGATCGGCGAGCTGCTCGAGGAGCGTGTCGTTGTGGTTACCCATCCCGACGCCGAAGGTGCTGAGGAAGGTGCCGGCCGAGCGTTGCTCCGCGACGGTGCCGAGGATGCTCTGAGCGCTGGTGTTGCCGACGTTGGCCACGCCGTCCGAGAAGAGGACGATGCGCTGATTGCGCAGCTGTCCCGCGACGCCCGCCACTCGGCCGAGCAGTGAGTAACCCAGTTGCAGCCCGTGCTCGACGTTGGTCGAGCCGCCCGGCTTCATCGCTCGCACCGCTTCAGCGACCGCGTCGACGTTCGTCGCCGGGGTGAGCGGCAGCACGATCTGCGCTTGGGTGTTGAAGGTGACGATCCCGACCGAGTCCTCTGGCCGCAGTTGCGGGAGGATCGACGTGATCACCTGCTGCACCAGACCGAGCCGGTTGTTCTGTTCCATCGAACCCGACACGTCGACGACGAAGACGAGCGAGAGCGGCTTGCGGAGCTCCTCCGCGATCTCTCGCGCTTTGACGCCGATCTTCAGCACGTGGACGATCGAGCCCGCCTCGCCGTCGACCTTGCGTCGGAACGGGCTCTGCGCGAGCTCCGCGTAGATCGCGAACGTCGCGTCGGTCGGCGCCGCGAGGTTCGACGGGAAGTAGTTGACGAACTCCTCGGTGCGGATCGCGTCCCGCGGCGGCAGGTGCCCGTCCCGGAGATAGCGACGCGTCAACGTGTAGCTCGCCGTGTCGACATCCATCCCGAAGGTCGACTTCGTCTCCTCGGTCGTGGCGTAGAACGGATTGTCGCCCCAGTAGCGGAAGAACATCATGTTCGGCGTCTCGTTCGGTCGACGGCACAGCACCTTGAAGTAGGCCTCGAGCCGCTGCTCCCGCTGCGCCTGGAACAGCTTCCGCTGCGCCTCCAACGCGGCGTCTTCCGACGTGCGCACGCCGTCGCCGATCTGGAACGACTCGCCGGGCTCGGTGCGCACGACGGTGCCGGTCGCGACGCCGTCCACCACTTCGTCGACCTGGACCACGCCGACGAGCGCCCCGGCGCGGCGCACCTCGAACGGGTGTCCCGGCTGCACGGCGATGTCGCCATCGAGACCGAGACGCACCTTGCCCTGCGGCGCGAATCCGGTGACCACGCCGTGGATCTGGGGGGGAGAGGCGAAGAAGCCGGCGAGACCCTGCTGGCCGGACCCGAACAAGACGATGTCATCCGCGGACGTGAGTCTGTTGTCGAACCCGCCAGCCGGGAGGCCTTCGAGCAGGGCAGCAAGGTTGTTGGGGAGCGGAGCCACGTCGAGCTGCGACAGCCCCACAGCGCTCATGGCTGAGGAATGCGAAGCCTGTTCGTCCAACTGTCCACCGAGCGCGCCGGCGACGCCACCGCTGATGCCGAGCGCGTCGTTCACCACCAGTCCGACCGTCGCCTCCTTCGTCTGGAGGCCGTAGTTCAGCTGAAGGTTGGGTGGGGTTGGGACGATCTCCTCCCGAAAGCTGTGATGCGCCTGGACCTGATCCGGCTTCAGCGCCGACAAGACCTCGCGTTGCTCCTTCTCGAGGAGTTGCGGCACCCGACTGATGTCGCGACGCTTGGCTTCCACACTCCGGATCTTGACGTCGAGACCCGGCTGCGGGCCGCCCTGAATGGCCGCGATTTGGGCCTGACCGTCGTTGTTCATGCTCACGGTCGTCGCCGGGTCCAGACCTTGTGCCGAGTTGCCGATCGAGAGCGAGCTTGCCTGCGAGGGCTCGTTCGACCGGGCTTCGTTCATCCGCGTTGTGTCCGCGGGAACTGCGGCCTCCCGTTGCGCGAGCTCCGACTCCGGTGCGTGTCGGTCTCCTGCCGTCCGCTCCATCGACGCGACCGATTCGTCGTGCGACACCGATCCGCGCCGCAGGCCATGCTCGCCGAGGAGCAGCCAGAGCGTCCCGGCGAGGAACGCGATCGCGGCGACGCTGCCCCAGGTCAGCGCGCTCGAGGCGCGCCGTGTCGTGTTCGCGCTCGTGGCGAGCTCCTGTCGCAGCGCGTCGCGATCGGCGTCCGGCAACACCGGCGCCGAGGGATCGAAGTCGCGGATCATGGCGATGGCCGAGCGGCGCGCATCGTGCTCGCGCCGGAAGCTGGGATCGGCGAGCAGTCGCTTCTCGACCGCCGTGCGGATCTCGGCCGGGGCCTCGCCGAGCAGGTAGAGCGTGAGCTGCTCGTCGGCATCGTCGGAGAGTTCGTCGAAGGGGGTGTTCGAGGTGTCGTTCATCGGGGGGCTCCTTCGGCTTCGAGGCCGCGAGCGACGCGGGCGAGTCCTTGGTGGATCAACTTCGAGACCTGACCGACGCTCGCGCCGGTGATCGTCGCGATCTCCCGGTAGCTGCGTCCTTCGCGGATCTTCAGGAGGAGCAGCTCGCGGGTGCGGCCATCGAGATCGTGGAGCTGGCGAGCGAGCGCCGTCCGTTGCTCGTCGATCTCGAGAGAACTGGGTTCGGGGGGGATCGCTTCGCGGGCAGCGACCGCTCCTTCGCGTTGACGCATACGACTCTCCTTCTTGACTTGGTCGAGCGCGCGATTGCGGGTCACCCGGAAGAGCCAAGCGGGGAGCGAGTCGATCTCGGTGATGCTCGCTCGGAGTCGGACCAGCGCCATGAACGTCTCTTGGACGACGTCCTCCGACGTCTGCGCGTCCCCGACGAAGCTGCGGGCATAGCGGAGGAGGGCGGACTGGTAGTGACTCACGACCGTGTCGAAGTCCTCCGTCCGACCCGCCGCGATCCCGCGCAGAAGCTCCTGCTCGTTCGTCGGACTCGTGGTCAAGCCATGCTCTTTCGGGCTGTCACCCCGGAGTCGACAGCGACCGCCGATCGTTCACGCCAACCGCGATTTCCGGCGCAAACGACTCCCTGTCCCGTGGATAGGGGCTCAGGTCCGCGGGTCGATCAGTACCTTGAGGACCCCGCGGCTTCCGGCGCGAGCCACTGCTTTGGGTCCCTGCTCCAACGAGTAGTGGCCGTCGACCCAGCCATGGAGATCGAGCTCACCGCGCGCGAGCTCCTCGAGGGCGGGCGCGAACCGACCGCAGCGCGACCCGATGAGCGTGATCTCGTCGACGACGATCGGTGCGACGTCGATCGTCGTCGACTTCTCGGTCGTCGACTTCAACACGATCGTGCCGCGGGGTCGCACGTGGGGGACGAGTCGAGGGAGCACCGAAGCATCGCCCGTCGCCTCGATCGCGAGGTCGTACTCGCCCCGTCCCGCCCGCGAGTTCGGCTCCAAGAGCCCGGTGCGATGTTCCGCCGCGGGGACGAACGCCCCTCGTTCGGCGTGCCGACCGGCGATCGTGACCGTCGCCCCGGCGCGCGCGAGCACGTGAGCGCACAGGAGCCCGAGACGCCCATCGCCCGCGACCAGCGCTCGCAGCCCGGGCGCGACGAAGGTCTGCTCGAGGATCTCGAACGCAGCGGCGAGCGGTTCGGTGAACACCGCGCTCACGTCATCGATCGACTCGGGGACCGGAAGCAGGTTCACGACGGGGAGCGAGAGCTCCTCGGCGAAGCAGCCGGGACGACCGAGGATGCCGAGCACGGTGCGGTCGCGGCAGTGACGAGGGTCGTTCGCGCGACAACCGTCGCACTCCCCGCAACCCGCATTGATCTCGCCGACGACCCGCTGCCCGGCGAGTGGTCCATCGATCGCGACCCCGACGAACTCGTGCCCCGGGACCCCGGTGAAACTCATGTATCCGCGCGCGAGCGCGAGATCGGTCGAGCAGATGCCGGCGAGGTGGACGCGGACCCGGCACTCATCGGAGGGCGCGGGCGGCGTGAGGTCCGAACGGAAGTCGACTCGGCCGTTCTCGATCCACAACCCTCGCATGCGTCAGCCCTCCTTCGACTCGAGCTCTTCCCAACGTTCGTAGGCGGCGGTGAGCGACCTCTCGATCGCCTCGAGCCGTTGCGTCGCTTCGGTCACCGCGCTCCCGCCCTGCTGGTAGAACTCCGGGGCGGCCATGCGCTCGTGGAGCTCGGACTGCTCGGTCTCGAGCCGTTCGATCTCGGCCGGGAGCGCCGTGAGCTCCTGCTTCTCCTTGTAGGTCAGGCGGGCCTTCTCGGGCGCGCTCTTCGGCTTCCCGCGCGCGGTCGTCTCCGCGGCGCTCGCGGTCGACGCGGTCGACTTCGCGCGCTCCTCGGACGCCGCGTCTCGGTGGCGCATGAACTCCTCGTAGCTCCCGACGAACTCCCGGACGTGAGCGTCGTCGAAGACGAGCGACGTGGTCACCACGTTGTCGATGAACTCGCGATCGTGGCTGACCAGGAGCACCGTCCCCGAGAAGGTCGTCAGGATCTCCTCCAGGAGCTCCAGCGTGTCGATGTCGAGATCGTTGGTCGGCTCGTCGAGCACGAGCAGGTTCGCCGGTCTCGTGAAGAGCTTCGCGAGCAACACGCGGTTGCGCTCGCCACCGGACAACGCGCCGACTTTGGTCTTCGACTGGTTCGGGGTGAACAGGAAGTCCTGCAGATACCCGAAAATGTGTCGTCGCTGATCGCCGATCGAGATCGTGTCGTTCCCCTCTCCGACGTTCTCCGCGATGGACTTCTCGGGGTCGAGCTGTTCCTTGACCTGGTCGAAGTAGGCGACCTCGAGTTGGGTGCCGTGCGTGACGGTGCCGGCGGTGGGGGAGAGCTGGCCGAGGAGGAGACGGATCAGCGTGGTCTTGCCGACTCCGTTGGGGCCGAGGATCCCGACGCGGTCCCCGCGGAAGATCCGCGTGGTGAGCCCGCGCACGATGGGCCGCTCCCCGTACGAGAAACCCAGATCCTTGGTCTCGATGACCAGGCGCCCGGAGCGCTCCGCCTCCTGTGCGCGCGCCGTCATCGTGCCCGTCGTGGTCCGCACCTGGCGTCGCTCCTCGCGCAGCCGCTCGAGCGCTCGGACGCGGCCCTCGTTGCGTGTGCGGCGCGCCTTGATCCCGCGTCGGATCCACGCCTCTTCCTCGGCGAGCTTCTTGTCGAGTTTCTCGAGCTGACGCGCTTCGACCTCGATCCGCTCCGCCTTCTGTTCGAGGTAGCGGTCGTAGTCGGCGGAGAAACTCATCAGGCGTCCGCGATCGAGGTCGACGATTCGGGTGGCGACGTGGCGTAGGAAGCGTCGGTCGTGAGTGACGAAGACCACCGCGCCCGCGAAACGCTCGAGGAGCTCCTCGAGCCAGGCGATCGAATCGATGTCGAGGTGGTTGGTCGGCTCGTCGAGGAGGAGGAGGTTCGCGGGGCTGACGAGGATCTTCCCGAGCAGGACCCGGCTCCGCTCGCCGCCGGAGAGCACCGAGATCTTCTTCAGGGCGAGGTCCCCCTCGAACATGACGAGACCGCAGATCCCGCGAGCGGCGGTGACGCTGTGATCAGGATGTACCGACAGGATCTCGTCCTCGACCGTGCACTTCGGGTCGAGTCGATCGATGTTGGTCTGGCCGAAGTAGGCGGGGCAGGCGGCGGGATGCAGTTGGACCGTGCCGCGATCGGGCGCGATCTCACCGGCGAGGAGGTTGAGGAGGCTCGTCTTTCCCTTGCCGTTCTTCCCGATCACCGCGACGCGGTCTTGCGCGCCCACCTCGATCGTGAAGTCCTCGACGATGGTCGGACCACTCGGGTAACCGAACGAGAGACCGTCGACCCGCATGATGTTGGCCGCATGGAACGGAGCAGCTCGGAAGGCGAACTGGAGCGTGCGCTCGTGATCGAGCGCCTCGAGCTCGCCTCGTCGCTCGAGCGCCTTGATCCGGGACTGGACTGCCTTCGCCTTGGAGGCCTTGTAGCGGAACCGCTCGATGAACCGCTCCTCCTGCTTGCGCTTCTTCGCCTCGTTGACGCGAGTCTTCTCGTGCACCTCTTCCTCGAGCGCGATCTGCTCGATGACTTTCTCGATCGACCCCTCGAGGTGGCGGATCCCCTGTCGATGGATCAACGCCGTGTGGGTCGTGACGCGGTGGAGGAACACGCGATCGTGGGAGATGACGATCACCTCACCGCGCCACTGGCGCAGGAAGCTCTCGAGCCAGCGCACCGAGACGATGTCGAGGTAGTTGGTCGGCTCGTCGAGGAGCAGCAGATCGGGCTCGGAGATCAGCACCTTGGCGAGCTCGATCCGGATCTGGTAGCCGCCCGAGAACTCCGTCGGCGACCGATCGAAGTCGGCCCGCTCGAAGCCGAGACCCATCAACGCCGCCTCCGCCTTGTAGCTGAGGTCGACACCATCCTCCGAGGACGGGAGCGCGCGGCGCGCTTCGTCGATGACCGTTGCCGCGCGAAGGTCGAGGTGCTGAGACAGGTGCCCGACCCGATAGCCCCGCGGCGTGGTGATGGTTCCGCTCTCCGGCTCCTCCTCGCCGAGGATCATCCGGAACAGGGTGGACTTACCCGAGCCGTTGCGGCCGACGAGCGCCAATCGCTCCCCAGCCTCCAGCCGGAGATCGACATCCTCGAAGATGACCTGGTCGCCGAAGGACTTGGTGAGGTGCTGGATCCGAAGCATGCGCCGAGTTCAGATCGCCCACTCACCGTTGCGGATCAGCGGGACCGACCGACCGTCGAACGTGTGCGCGACGACGTCCACCTCCTCGGAGGAGATCATCATGTCCGTGTGGACGCTGCTCTCGTTGCAGCCGATCGCGGTGAGCTCCTCCGCGGTCATGCTCTCTCCACCGTCCAGGCAGAACTTGTACGCTTGGCCGACGGCGATGTGACAGGCGGCGTTCTCGTCGAGCAGGATCTCCTGGAACACTCGACCGCTCCGGTACACCGGCGAGTCGATCCCGACGAGCGCGACCTCGCCGAGTCGCCGGCCTCCCTCGTCCGAGTTCACGTACTCCTCGAGCGCCTCGGCGCCGGACTTCGCGCGAAAGCTCGACAGCACCCCGTTCTCGAAGACCATCTCGAGCTCCTCGACGAGTTTGCCCGAGACGAGGAACGGGCGGGTGGCGCGCACGTGACCGCGCGTCGCCCGGTAGTCCGGCGTGGTGAACACCTCCTCGGTGGGGAGGTTCGGCTCGAAGTCGACGCCTCGGGGCGATCGATCGGAGCCCCCGCGGAACACCGCCTTCGGTGAGAGCCCGACGACCAAGTCGGTGCCGGGACCAGTGAAGTGGAGCTCCCGGATGCCGAGTTCGGTCACGTGGCGGGCACGAGCGTGGAGCTCGGCGTTGTGTTCTTTCCACAGCTCGACACAGTTCGGCTGGTCCGCGCGGCAGATGCGGAAGATCTCGTCCCAGAGTCTCAGGTGCGCCTCCTCCGGGCTCAGCTCCGGGAAGACCTTCTTGCCCCAGGCCGGCGTCGCGGCGGAGGCGACCGTCCAGTGGACCCTCGACTTGGCGATCCCCTCGTCGTAGAAGTGCCGAACCGCCTTGTGGGCGGCGACGCGAGCGCGATTCACCCGCTTGGGGTCGAGTTGCGAGAGCACGTCGGGATCTTCGCTGCCGATGATCTTGAGATTGGCCCCGGTGGTCTCGACGATGTCCTTGTACCGCTCGGTGATGTAGCGGGGGACGAAGTCGAGATCCGCCTCTCCGGCCCGCTCCAGCCGTGTCTTGAAGACTCTCGCATCGGTCAGATCGACATCCACCAGCTTGGCACCGCACGCGTAAGCCGCTTCGACGATCGCGACCACCAGGTCGCGGTGGATGACCTCGGCCCCGATGTTCACGACCTGTCCGGGCTGGACGTTCAGGCCGTGCCGGACGATGAGATCGGCGTAGTTGGCGAGCTTCGTGTCGAAGTCCATGTTCGTTCCATCGCTCTCGTCGAGGAGCACGGGAAGCGTCGAGTTCGACGTTGAGACCGACGCCGGTGGACCCGAGTCCGCCGTTTCTACCGCAAACCGCGAATCCTGAGAAGAACCCATGCACCGTTCGACACTCTACGCGCTGCTCGATCGCTACGAAGCACGGTATCCGCAGGACCCGACCGCCGGGCGGATTCGCGCATTCGCGCGCGAGCATCGGGACTGCCTGGAGCGGAGTTGTCGCCTCGGGCACATCACAGCCGGGGCGTGGATCCTCGACCCCTGCGAGGAGCGAGCCCTCCTGACCCATCACCGGAAGTTGGATCGCTGGCTCCAGCTCGGGGGGCACGTCGATGGGGAGTCCGACATCCTCCGGGCGGCGATCCGCGAGGCCCGGGAGGAGAGCGGGATCGAGGCGTTCGAGGTGTGGGTCGACCGAGCGGGCCGGGGGGCGTGGGGCGCCCCGGAGGATGGCGACGCCGTCGTTCTCGATCTCGACATCCACCCGATACCGGCGCGAGGGGCGGAGCCGGAGCACGACCACCTCGACGTGCGATTCCTCTTCCGCGCGCGGAGTGCTCGGCTCACGATCAGCGATGAGTCGAACGACCTTCGTTGGTTCACCTCGGCCGAGGTCGCCAGCGCGACCGACGAGGAGAGCGTGCTGAGACTGCTCCATCGCGCTGCCGCGCTGATGGGTCGCTGATGTCGGTCACTTCTTGCGAGGCATCACCTTAACGCGAGCGACCGCCTTCGGGGCGATCCGGGTCCCGCGGGCGGTGACACTGGTGAGCTCCAGATCTCGGAGATCGTAGAGTGTCTCTTTGACGCGCTGACGCGGCGCCGGGGGGAAGCCGAGCTCGGCGATCCCCGGGTCATCGGCCTGACTGAGGAGATCGATCCGGCCTTCCTTGTTCTTGATCAGGTAGTACTCGCGGTCGCGAACGAACTTCTGGATCTGGACCTTCTTCGCGAAGCACATTCGCTTCTTGTCGCGATAGACCACGGTGAAGACCTCGCCCTTGTCCGCATCGAACGGCGCGCAGTAGATGATCCTCCCCACGAGCAGCTTGTCGACGGGGCCAATGATCCGGTAGCTCCCGTCGGCGGAGATGATCAACACCCGATCGTACTCGGAGATCGTCACCGTGTGTTTGGAGCCCTTCACCTGGGCGCCGTAGAAGCCGGTGTCCGGATCGTAGCTCATCTTGATGTTCTGGCGTGCGACCGCCTTCTTGTCGACGGACTCGAAGGTCGCGATCTGCGTCCGACGGGGATACTCCTTGCCGTACTTCTCGATCAGGTGCTCGAGGTACTTGATGGTGGTCTGGGTGATCTTCGCGAGCTTCTTCTCGATCTCGCGGATCTTCGCGAGCACTTCCTTCTCGTCGTTCTTGCTCTTGGCGATGTCGTAGGCGGAGATCCTCCGGATCGGGATCCGGAGCAGGCGCTCGACGTCGTCCTCGACCATCGGACGGACGAACAGCACCGCGAACTCGTGCATCCCGTCCCAGACCGCCTTGAACACCGCCTCCGCGGTCTTCGCCTTCTCGATGCTCTTGTAGACGCGCTCCTCGATGAAGATCCGCTCCAGGGTGAGCCAGTGATGCTTGTCCTGGAGGAGCCCGAGCTCGTGCTCGAGCTCTGCGCGAATCCGCTCGACGAGCTGCTTGGTCAGGATGTTCAGGACCTGGTCGACCGTCGCGGCGTACGGCTTGTCCTCGTGGATGACCATCAAGCTGCTCGAGATGCTGACCTCGCAGTCGGTGTAGGCGAAGAGCTGGGGAATGGCCTCGTCGGCGTAGACGCCGCGAGTGAGCTTCACCTCTATCTCCACGCGCTCCGTCGTGTAGTCCTGGATGCTCGCGACCTTGATCTTGTTCTTCTGAGCAGCCGACTCGATGCTCGCGATCAGGCTCTCGGTCGTCGTCTGGTAGGGGATCTGGCTGATGACGATCGTCTTGTCATCCGATGCGCGGAGCTTCGCCCGGACGCGGACTCGCCCCTGACCACCCTCGTACTCCGAGACGTCCATCACTCCGCCGGTCGGGAAGTCCGGGAAGAGCTGGAACGGTTTCTTCCGGAGGATCGCGATCTGGGCCCGGAGCAACTCGACGAAGTTGTGGGGGAGGACCTTGGTCGCCATCCCCACAGCGATCCCCTCGGCGCCGAGGAGGAGGACGACCGGCAGCTTGACCGGCAGGAACACCGGCTCTTGTTGGCGTCCGTCGTAGCTCGTCTCGTAGTCGGTCAACGCCTTGTTGAAGAGGGTCTCGAGCGCGAGCGGGGTCAGTCGGCACTCGATGTATCGCGCAGCCGCCGCGGGGTCGCCGGTGACCGGGTTTCCGAAGTTCCCCTGCTTCTCGATGAAATAGTCCTTCGACGCCAGCACCACCAGCGCGTCCTTGATCGACGCGTCGCCGTGGGGGTGGAGCTTCATCGTCTCCCCGACCACATTGGCGACCTTGTGGAGCTTGCCGTCGTTCATCTGGAACAGCGTGTGGAGAATCCGCCTCTGGACCGGCTTGCACCCGTCCCGGAGGTCCGGGATCGCGCGATCGAGGATCACGTAGGAAGCGTACTCGATGAAGTTCTGCCTCATCAGAGGCTCGAGGCTGACCATCGTCTGGGTTCCTTACGCGACGTCGACCTGGAGATTGTCGACGATGAAGTCGCGGCGCTCGGGAGTGTTCTTGCCCATGAAGAAAGTGAGACAGCGTTCGACCTCGCTGAGGTCTCGGAAACGAACCTGCTCGAGGCGCATGTCGTCCCCGATGAACTGCCCGAACTCCTTCGGGTTGATCTCACCGAGCCCCTTGAACCGGGTGACCTCGGGGTTGGAGATCTCGGCCAGCGCGGTGTCTCGCTCCGATTCGCTGTAGCAGTATCGAGTCACCTTCTTGTTGCGAACTCGGAACAGGGGAGTCTCCAGAATGTAGACGTGCCCCTTGGTCACGAGCTCCTCGAAGTAGCGAAGGAAGTAGGTGATCAGCAGGTTCCGGATGTGCATTCCGTCGACATCGGCGTCGGTGGCGATCACCACTCGGTTGTAGCGGAGACCCTCGAGGCCATCCTCGATCCCGAGCGCCTGCATGATGTTGTAGAGCTCCTCGTTGCGGTAGATCGCGTCCCGCTTCAACCCGAAGGTGTTCAGCGGTTTCCCCTTGAGGCGGAAGATCGCCTGGGTGTGCACGTTTCGCGACTGCACCATCGCGCCGCCGGCGGAGTCTCCCTCGGTGAGGAAGATCGTGGAGTCGTCGCCGAGCTTGCCGGAGCCGTAGTGGGACTTGCAGTCGGTGAGCTTCGGGATCCGGATCGCGACCTTCTTCGCGCGCTCCTTCGCCTCCTTCTTGATCGCCGAGAGCTCCTTGCGGAGGCGCTCGTTGGCGCGGATCTTCTCGAGCATCGCGTCGGCGGCGACCTTGTGCTTGTGGAGCCAGACGAGCAGCTCCTGTTTGACCTCCTGCACGATCCACGGGCGGACGTCGGTGGAGCCGAGCTTGTTCTTGGTCTGGCTCTCGAAGACGGGGTCCTGCACCTTCACCGCGACGGCGCCGATCATGCCGTCGCGCACGTCCTCGGGAGAGAACGCCACGCCGGAGAACTCCTGCACCCCCTTCAGGACGCCCTCGCGGAACGCGGACTGGTGGGTGCCGCCGTCGTTCGTGTACTGCCCGTTCACGAACGAGTAGTAGTTCTCGCCGTACTCGCCGGAGTGGGTGAACGCGAACTCCAGCCGGTCGCCCTGGAAGTGGACGACCTCGTAGAGCGGCCGCGTCTCCCCCATCTCCTTGCGCAGGAGGTCCTTCAGCCCCTCCTTGCTCTTGTAGACGTTGCCGTTGTAGAGCAGCGAGAGGCCGGTGTTCAGGAAGGCGTAGTACTGAAGCCGGTTGTCGATGTACTTCTCGACCCACTCGTACTTGCCGAAGATCTCGGTGTCGGGGACGAACGACACCTGGGTGCCGCGGTCCGCGTCCGGCGCGCGCCCCTTCTTCTCCTTCTTGAGCTCGCCGCGCTCGAAGCTGGCGGTGACGAACTTCCCCTCGCGCCACGAGGTGACCTCGAAGTCGGAGGAGAGCGCGTTCACCGCCTTGGTGCCCACGCCGTTCAGGCCGACGGAGAACTGGAAGACGTCGTCGTTGTACTTGGCGCCGGTATTGATTTGGCTGGCGCATTCCACCAGCTTGCCGTGGGGAATGCCTCGTCCATAATCGCGGACCGTGACATCCTGGCCATCCAGCATGACCTCAATGATCTTGCC
>JAGQRC010000268.1 GCA_020425835.1 Planctomycetota bacterium
CGAGCGCCGTGCTCTCTATGACGGCTTGGCGGCGCGTGGGCTCCCGACCGTGTCCATTCGGGGAGTCCTCGATGTCGAGCTCGGTGCTCTCGCGGGACTCGCGGCCGACAACTGGGCCACGATCGAGCGCCGGCTCGCGCTGAACATCCACCAGATCCTCAACGGGATCCGGACCGAGCTCCTCCCGGTGACGCTCCCGGTCCAGGATCGACTCGTCATCAACTTGGGGACCGCGGGGAGAATCGGTTGGTCTCCGGGCTACGACCTGGCGCTGGCTGCGACTCTCGTCGGTGAAGACGGGGCGCGCGAACCAGGTGCGTCCCTGTCGCTGGAGGCGGCGATGGAGCGTGCCGCCCGGTCGCATCCCGATGTCCTCGCCGCTTCGGCGCGCCGTCGCGTCGAGGAGATGGAGGTGGAGGCGCTGCGGTCCTCCTATCGGCCCCAGGTCGAGATCGGCGCCGATGCCGTCTATCTCGGGTTCGGGGACCGGATCAACCCTCGAACCACGCCGCGGAGTGCTCGAGAACTCTCCCTCGGTGCTCAAGTCACGCAGCTCCTCTTCAGCGACCAGCTCTCGCAGGCGGTCTCCGCGCAGCGGCAGCGTGTCGAGGCGACGGAACAGGAGTCGGAGTCGATTCGTCTCGACGCCATGGAGCGCGCGGGGCTCGCGTACCTCGTCGCACTCTCGTCCGAAGCGCTCTACCGCATCGAGAAGGAGAATCTCCGGATCACGGAGAACAACCTCCAGCTCGCCAAACTCCGGTACGAGATCGGTGCCGCCGACCCGACCGAGGTGTACCGGTGGCAGTCCGGCCAGGCTCAGGCGCGCTCGCTGTTGATCCAACGAGACGCCTCTCGACACAAGGCGCTCGTCTCGCTCAACGTCGCGCTGGGTGCGCCGCGGACCGCGGCTTGGACGCTCGAGGACATCCAACTCGACGACGACGACTTCTACTTCATGGATGACAGCCTCGAAGAGGTGGTCCAGAGCCGGCGCCAGTACGAGAGGTACCTGGACTTCGTTCGCCGGAAGGCCTCCGAACGATCGCCCGAGATCGCGGCGTTCGAGCGAGCACTGACCGCGCAAGGCATCCTGCTCACGGAGCGCCGTCGTCGGAACTACCTGCCGACGATGAGTGTCGCCGCTCGCGTCGACCGGGTCTATCAGGACGGCCCCGGCGTCGACTTCGATGGCCAGAACGAGTGGGCGGTCGGCGTCGGATTCTCGATCCCGCTGTTCGACGGAGGAAGGCGCCGCGCGGAGTCGAGGCAGATCGTCTCGGCGCAGCGAGAGCTCGAGGCGCAGCGAGATGGGGCGATCTACCTCGTCGAACAACGGGCGCTGGCGGCAGGGTTGGGGATCTCCGCGAGTCACCCGACGATGCGGTTGAGTCGGGTGGCGCGCGGCGCGGCGCGAAGCAACTTCGACGTGGTCCAGTTCAAGTACTCGCGGGGCCAGGCGAGCATCATCGATCTGTTGGACGCTCAGAGGCAGCTCCTGGAGCTGCAGCGCAACGAAGCGGTCTCGGTCTACGAGTACCTGCAGGACGTCATCTCGCTGCAGCGAGCCATGGCATGGTTCGAGTTCGAGCAATCCGATGCGGAGCGCGAGAAGTGGGGAAACGAGCTGCGTGCCTCCCTGATCTCCGACACGCCGAACGGTGGGAGTGATCGATGAACGGAATTCGGATCACCGCGGTGGGGGTCCTCGTCACCTTCGCCGTGGGTTGCTCGTCGGAGGCGCCGGGAGTTCCACCCCGGGTTCGGCCCGTCGTGGTTCACGCCGTGGCGGCGCCCGAGACGACCGTGGTGCGGAGCTTCTCCGGGACGACGGCGGCGACCGACGCTGCCGATCTCCCGTTCGAGGTCTCCGGTCGCATCGTTCGAGTGTTCGCCGTCGCGGGAGAACGGAAGTCGGAGGGGAGCGCGCTCGCTCAGATCGACGTCTCGGCCTACGAGGCGGATCTGCGTCGTGCCGAAGCCGAGTCCGTGCGCGCCAACGATGAGCTTCGCCGCGTGCAGCAACTCTTCGAGACCGACAACGCCAGTCGCGCTCAGTTCGACGCGGCGATGGCGGCCCAGCGATCGGCGGATGCGACGCTGACCACGGCGGAGAAACGCGTCAGGGACGGAACGATGAAGATGCCCTACGACGGGGTGATCGTCGAAGTGCTCAAGGAGGAGCAGGAGTTCGTCTCGGCCGGGACTCCCGTGGTTCGTGTGCAGGGGGAGGGCGGCATGGAACTCACCGTCGGAGTCCCCGCCGATCTGATCGCGTCGGTTCGTGCGGGTGACTCGGCGAAGGTGAAGATCGGCAGCCTCCCCGGGGTCGAGATCGCCGCGACGGTCGCCGAGATCTCGAGGCAAGTGTCCCGGAACACGACCTACCCGGTGACTCTGAAGCTGGCGTCGATGCCCGGGGTGGACATCCGTGCGGGGTTGGACGGTGAGGCGTCGTTCGAGCTTCCGAACCCTGGAGGGCCCTCGTTGAGTATTCCCGCCGAGTGTGTCGTCGGCGGTCCGCCCGCGCGCACGTTCGTCTGGGTCGTTCGCCCGGTCGACACGCAGACCGGTGTCGTCGAGAGACGACCGGTGGAGGTGGGCGGACTGCGCCCGAACGGTCGGATCGAGATCGGGGGAGGTCTCGCCGCGGGCGAGCTCGTCGTGACGAGAGGTGTGCATCACCTGGTCGCGGGGATGACCGTCGGGCTCGAGCCCGAACGGCAGGAAGCCCTGTGAATCTCGCCGCCCTCACGATCCGGAACAGCCGGACCAGTCTCGTGCTCTACGTCGTCGTGATGCTGCTCGGTGTCCGGACCTATCTGATGATCGGGCGCCTGGAGTATCCGGAGTTCACGATCCGGAACGCCCAGATCATCACCACGTATTCCGGGAGAACCGCGGCTCAGGTGGAGCAGGAGGTCACGGAGCCCATCGAACAAGCCGTGCGTCAAATGCAGGAGGTCCGACAGGTGCGTTCGACCTCCAAGAGCAACCTCTCGATCGTGATGGTCGAGCTCCAGGAAGACGAGTTCGATCTGCAGCCGACATGGCAGCGCATGAGGAACAAGGTCGGGGCCCTTCACCTACCGGACGGCGCCGGCGTGCCGCAGGTGAACGACGAGTTCGGCGATGTCTTCCCGTACATCTATGCTCTCGTCGGGGACGGCTACACGGATCGGGAGCTGGTCGAGCACGGCGAGGTCATCCGGGATGCGCTCCTGGAGGTCGATGGGGTCGCCAAGGTGGAGTTCCACGGCGAGCGTGAGGAGCGCGTGTTCGTCGAGTTCTCGAGCAGTGAGCTGGCGTCGCGCGGTCTCTCTCCCACGATCCTCGCCTCCGAGTTGTCGCTCCAGAACTCGGTCGCCTCGAGTGGGAGTGTCGCGGTGGGGGTCGAACGGGCGAACCTGCTGACCCGTGGCGAGTTCGACTCGATCGAGGACATTCAGGCGACGCGGCTCTCCGTTCCGGGCGATTCGACGTCGATCCTCCTGGAGGACCTCGCCACGATCCGACACGGCTACCTGGAGCCGAGGCGGGACATCACCCACCAGAACGGGGAACGTGCCCTCGGGATCGCCATCTCCATGGTGGAGGGTGGGATCGTCACGGAGATCGGCCAGAGAATCGAGCAGGCCCTCGATGGAATCCGAGGGACGTTGCCCATCGGCCTGGAGGTCGAGCCCGTCTTCCTCCAGCCGGTGTACGTCGACGCGTCCATTCGCTCTTTCATCATCAATCTCGGGCAGGCGTTCTTCTTCGTGGCGCTCGTGATGTGGCTCTTCGCGGGCTGGCGTATCGCGGTGATCGTGTCGGTGCTCGTGCCGTCCGCCGTGCTGATGTCCTTCGCCTTCATGCCGGCGTTCGGAGTGCAGCTCGAGATGATGTCGATCGCGGCGCTGATCATCGCCCTCGGGTTGTTGGTCGACAACGCCGTCGTGGTGAGCGAGCAGGTCTTGGTCCGGTTGGGCGACGGCAGCGATCGATTCACCGCGTGTACGGAGTCGATCCGAGGACTCTCGATCCCGCTCCTCGCCGCGAGCGCGACGACGGTCGCCGCCTTCTCACCGATCGCTCTCGCCCCGGGATCGATCAGCGAGTTCACGTACAGTCTGTTTGCCGTGGTCACACTGACCCTGATGTCGTCGTGGCTCCTCTCCATGACGATCATCCCCCTGTTGTGCTACGCGCTCCTCGTTCCGTTGGAACGAGATACCTGGGTCGGTCGGGCGCTGACGCTCCTCTACGGTCCCTACGAGCGAGGTCTTCGTCGAGCGATACGACTTCGCTGGGTGTTCCCCGTCGCGATCCTCGTCGCGACCATCGTTTCCGGGTGGGGCTTCGGTCTCGTCCCCAACATCTTCTTCCCGCCGAACGAGAGGGGGCAGTTCATCATCGACTTCGAGCTCCCGCTCGGTCGAGACATCGAAGAGACCGAGCGACGAGTGAGCGAGCTCGAGACGTGGCTGCTCGGACCGGAGGGAGAGAACGTCCGCAGCGTCTCTTCCTGGGTCGGTTCCGGCGGGCCGCGATGGTATCTGTCGCTCGCTCCCGAGCCGCCGAACCCGAACTACGCGTTCATGACCGTTCTCACCGAGTCGTCCGACCCTCAGGTCGTGCACTCGGTGATCGAGCGGGTGAACCGTCACGCACGCCGCGCCTTCCCGGATGCGCGGGTGACGGCGAAGGCGTTGGAGAACGGGCCTCCCGTCGGCGCCCCGATCCAGATTCGGATCTACGGTCGCGAGGCTCCGCGTCTCTACGCATGTCGCGACCAGATCGCCGCGATTCTCTCCAGCACCCGGGGACTGGTGGACGTCCGCGATGACTGGGGTGCTTGGGTGAAGCAGATTGCGGTGGACCCCGATCCGATCCGTGCCGCTCGCCTCGGGCTGCGGACGAGCGACATCGCCACCGCCCTGAAGACCCAGTACCAGGGGTTGGCGGCGACGACGCTACGGGTCGACGATCGAGCGATCCCCGTGGTCCTGCGCTCGCGCGAGGACTATCGCGATCGGCCCGAGCGGCTGCAGGATCTGCCCGTCTACGGTTCGGAGGGCGGGTTCGTCCCTCTGGCTCAGGTCGCCGACGTGTCCCTCGAGTTCGTTCCCGGATCGATCCTCCGCGAGGACACACTCCGGGTGATGACCGTCAAGGCGCAGGTCGAGGGCCGCTATGCCATCGACGCGCTCGACGAGATTCGTCCTCGGGTCGAGGCGCTCGTGGCTTCGGACACCTGGCCCAGCGACTGCACGGTCGAGTTCGGCGGAGAGCAGGAGGAGAGCGCCGATGCACAGAAGAAGATCGCCGCCGTCCTACCGATCTCGATGGCGATCCTGGCGCTCATCCTCATCGCGCAGTTCAACAGCATGCGTCGGTTCATCATCATCATGCTCTCGATCCCGCCGATGCTGGTCGGGATCACCCCCGGTCTGCTCATCACGGGATCGACGTTCGGGTTCATGACGCTGCTCGGGATCATCGCGCTCCTGGGCATCGTGGTGAACAACGCGATCCTGTTGATCGACGCGATCAATGAAGAGTGGCGGTCGAGGACTCTCGTCGATGCCGTCGTCGTCGCTGCGCGCTCTCGGCTCCGTCCGATCGTGATGACCACCGTCACCACCATCATCGGTCTACTTCCGCTGGCGATCTCGGGCGGAGGGATGTGGAGTTCCATGGCGAACGCGATGATGTTCGGGTTGGGCTTCGCGACGGTCTTGACCCTGGTGCTCTGCCCGGTGCTCTTCTCCATTCTGTTCGTCGATCCGTCGGATCGGGGGATTCGACCCGATGCTCCGGTCGAAGCGGGCCGCGAGGAATGACGCCTCGTCGCGGT
>JAGQRC010000269.1 GCA_020425835.1 Planctomycetota bacterium
GCCGACGGAGGCCCTCCCCCCGACGCTCGGAGCGTTCGGTCGCGTCGTCGAGGAGTCGCTCGACCACCGTCGTCGCTTCGTCGACGTCCCCGACCGAGACCGCCACGTCGCCGGTGAAGAGCTCGCACTCCGGCCGGAAGTTGGCCATGTGCGGGCCGTGGACGGTGACCGTCCCGACGGCGATCGGCTCCAAGATGTTGTGTCCGCCCACCGGGGCCCAACTCCCGCCGACGAACGCGACCTCCGCCAGGGCGTAGAGCTGGGCGAGTTCGCCCACGACGTCCACCACGATGACCGGGGCCGACTGTCCCGAGGTGAACGATCGGCACTCCCAACCGCGCGCGCGAGCGAGCTCGACCACATCGGGCGCACGCTCGACGTGCCTCGGTGCAATGATCAGACCGAGCTCGGGATGACGCTGGACGAGACGGCGGTGGACCTCGAGGACCGACTCCTCCTCGCCCGGGTGGGTGCTGCCGGCGATCCACCATCGGCCCCGGAGCTCGGGCGTGAACCGACGCGCGATCTGATCCCGAATGCCCTGCGGATCTTCCGGGATCGGTCGGTCGTACTTGAGGTTGCCGATCACCTCGATGCGCGAGGGATCGACGCCCAGGTCGCGAAGACGATCGGCGTACTCCGGGGCCTGCACCAGGAAGCGATCGATGCGCCGGAGGAACCCGCGGAACACGACCCGTAGTCGACGCATGCGACGGTGCCCGCGCTCCGAGACTCGGCCGTTGGCCACGACGAGGGGGATCCCGCGACGGGACACGGCGAGCACGTGGTTCGGCCAGATCTCGAGCTCCATCAGCACGACGAGGTCGGGCTTCAACCGACGGAGCACGGACTCGACGATGAACGAGAGGTCGATCGGGAAGTAGAAGAGACGTTCCGCGGTCGTCCGTCGCTCGGCGAGCTGGCGCGCCGACTCGGTGGTCACCGACAGCACGACGTCGTAGCGCTCGCTCTCTTCGAGGGCGCGGAGCAGAGGCGTCGCCGCCTCGAGCTCACCGACGCTGACCGCGTGGACCCAGACGCGCGAACGACCGGCGATCCGCGGAGCGATGGGGCCGAATCGCCCCAGTCGTTCCGCGAGCGAACCGAGGCCGCGACGACGGATGACCAGCAGATAGAGGACGTAGAGGAGGAGGAACGGCGAGAGGATCGACAGGTAGACGAGATCGATGCCGAAGCCCACGATCCTCGGGCTCCTCGGTGAGCGGGGCTCGGTCGAGCTCATCCGCGCTCGGGCCTCAAGCCCCGCAACACTTCTTGAACTTCTTGCCGCTCCCGCACGGGCAGGGATCGTTGCGGCCCGTCTTCTCCTCCGTGTTGACGATCTGCTTCGGCGCCTCCGGCGCTCCGCGATTCTGCGACCCTTCGATCCCCTGACGCATGCGAGCACCGTGCTGCTCGTGCGCCTCTTCCAGTTGCTGGCTGGTGACACCACCGCCCCAACGGCGCTCGAGTCGCTGCTGCGCTTCCCGCTCCTGTTGCTCGTTGATCCGGATCTGGACGCGCGGAACGAGAGCGGTCGTGTCCTCCTTCAGCGCCTGCAGCATCATCGAGAACATCTGGTAGCCCTCGCGTTTGTACTCGAGCTTGGGATCCATCTGTCCGTAGCTGCGCATCCCGATCCCGTGGCGCAACTGGTCCATCGCGTGGAGGTGGTCCTTCCACTTGTCGTCGATGGTCTGGAGCAGGATGTAGTGGAGGAGCTTCTCGAAGATCTGCGGCGTGGCTTCGATCTCCTTCTGATCGAGGACCTTGTCGTAGATGTCGACGAGTCGCTCGGCGAGCTCGCTGTGGTTCCGGGCGCCGTCGAGTCGTGGCGGCTCGATCTCGATCCCGTAACGATCGCGCAGCCAATCGGTCAGACCATCGAGCCCTTCGAGACCTTCGCGGTCGACGATGACGTCCTCCGCCGACCTCGCGCTGATGATCTCCTCGAAGAACTCCACGAGTAGCGCCCGCAGATCGACGTCGCGCAGGATCCGGTCCCGCAGATCGTAGACCAGCTTGCGCTGCTCGTTCATCACACCGTCGTACTCGAGGAGGTTCTTCCGGATCTCGAAGTTCCGCGCTTCGACCTTCTTCTGCGCGCGCTCGATCGCCCGAGAGACCATGGGGTGCGTGATGTCGACCCCATCGGTCATGCCGAAGCGCTTGAGGAGCGCGGAGACCCGCTCCGAGGCGAAGATCCGCATCAGATCGTCCTCGAGCGAGAGGTAGAACTGGGATGCCCCCGGATCCCCTTGGCGCCCGCACCGCCCGCGAAGCTGGTTGTCGATCCGGCGGGACTCGTGGCGCTCGCAACCGAGGACGAAGAGCCCTCCCATCTCGAGGACCCCGGGACCGAGCACGATGTCCGTGCCTCGACCCGCCATGTTCGTCGCGATGGTCACGGCTCCCGGTTGCCCCGCAACGGCGACGATCTCTGCTTCTCGCTCGTGGTGCTTCGCGTTCAGGACCGAGTGCTTGACCCCACGTCGGTCCAGCATGCCCGACAGGAGCTCGGAGTCCTCGATCGAGATCGTTCCCACCAGAATCGGCCGCCCCGTCTTGTGGATCTCCCCGATCTGGTCGGCGATCGCCTTCCACTTCTCCGGCTTGGTCCGGTAGACCACGTCCGGCTCGCTCTTGCGCTGCATCGGCTTGTTGGTCGGGATCGCAATGACCCCCAAGCCGTAGATCTGCATGAACTCGCTCGCCTCGGTCATCGCGGTGCCGGTCATGCCCGCGATCTTGTCGTAGAGACGGAAGAAGTTCTGGAAGGTGATGGTGGCGAGGGTCTGGTTCTCCTGCTTGATCTTGAGGCCTTCTTTGGCCTCGACAGCCTGGTGGAGCCCGTCCGACCAGCGGCGTCCTTCCATCATCCGTCCGGTGAACTCGTCGACGATGACGATCTCACCGTCCTTGACGACGTAGTGGACGTCCTTCTTGTGGAGGTGGTGGGCGCGCAACGCCTGCTCGATGTGGTGCGGCCAGGTCATGTTGGCCGGCGTGTAGAAGGAGTCGACGCCGACGAGGTGCTCGGCCCGCTCGATCCCGTCCTCGGTGAGCAGGACCGAGTTGTCCTTCTCCTTCACCTCGAAGTGGACGTCCTTCTCGAGCTTCCTCACGACAGCGTCGGCCTTGTAGTACTTGTCCGTCGTGTGCTCGGCGGGACCGGAGATGATCAGCGGCGTACGCGCCTCATCGATCAGGATCGAGTCCACCTCGTCGATGATCGCGAAGGCGCGGTGCTTCTGGCACTGCTCCTCCGGGCGGACCTTCATGTTGTCGCGCAGGTAGTCGAAGCCGAACTCGTTGTTCGTGCCGTAGGTGATGTCCCGTGAGTACTGCTCGATGCGCTCGGCGGAGCTCATGTTGCTCTGGATCGCGCCGACGGTCATCCCGAGCCCCTCGAAGACGGGAGTCATCCATTGGGCGTCGCGGCGAGCGAGGTAGTCGTTGACCGTGACCACGTGAACGCCCTTGCCGGGCAGGGCGTTCAGGTAGGCGGGCAGCGTCGCGACGAGCGTCTTGCCCTCCCCGGTGGTCATCTCCGCGATCGACCCGCTGTGGAGCACCATGCCCCCGATGAGCTGGACGTCGAAGTGCCGCATCGGCACTCCGGTGACCGTCTTCAGATGGCGGCGAGATGACTCTCGGACACAGGCGAACGCCTCCTCCAACAGGTCGTCCAGCGACTCGCCCTTGGCGAGGCGGTCCCGGAGCTCCGGGGTCTTGTCGCGAAGCTGCTGGTCGGACAGGGACTCGAGACCGGACTCCAGCGCGTTGATCCGCTCGACCGTGTCCCACAGCGGTTTGAGAGCTCGCTCGTTGCTCGAGCCGAAGACCCGGTTGAGGAAACTGTTCACACCATCGAAGAAACTCATGGATCCAAGTCCGTCGTTCACTGGGGTTCGTTCGGCGGGGCGGGTCGCTGGCACGACGAGGTCTCTGGCCCGGCGTCAGAAGCGTAGAAGTGTAGGAGGCCGTCGGAATCCTCCCAGGGAATCCGTTACGGTACCCGGGGGGCGGGCGGGACGAAAGTCCCGACGATGTCTCGGATGCTCTGCACGCCCTCCTCCGTCAACATCGCTTCGATCTCCCCCAGCCACCGCGTGAGACAGGCGGGATCGCGGAACAGGTGGGTCCCCACCTGAACGGTGGACGCTCCGACCACCATGAACTCGAGGACGTGCTCGGGACGCGTGATGCCGCCGATCCCACAGATCGGGATCGAGACCGCGCGGCTCGCCTCCCAGACCATCCGCAGCGCCAACGGACGAATCGCGGGACCCGAGAGCCCGCCGGTCGCGGTGCCGAGCCGGGACCGTCGGGTGCGCCAATCGACACTCATTCCCATGACCGTGTTCACGAGCGAGAGGCAGTCCGCCCCCCCCTCGGCCGCGGCGATTGCCTGCTCGCCGATGTCGGTCACATTGGGGGTGAGCTTCGCGATCAGTGGAAGTCGGGTCTGAGCGCGAACCGCGGCGACGAGGTCCCGAGTGGCGCCGGGGTCCCTTCCGAACTGAAGGCCTTCCTTCACGTTCGGGCACGAGACATTGAGCTCGAAGCCCGCGACGGCCGGCTCGACATCGAGGGCTCGCGCGAGCTCGACGTAGTCTTCGAGGGTGCGCCCGACGATGTTGACGATCACGGGCACGCCGTACTGAGCCATCCGGGGGAGGTAGCTCTCGACGAACGCGGCCAGCCCCGGGTTCTGGAGTCCGATGGAGTTGAGCATTCCCGCCGGCGTCTCCGCGGTCCTCGGAGGCGGGTTCCCGACCCGTCGCTCCCGGGAGATGCTCTTGCCGATGATTCCCGCGAACACCCCGGGATCGACGAACGGCTCGAACTCCTCGCCGTACCCGAAGGTCCCCGACGCGGGGAGAATCGGATGGGCGAGGCGAATCGGACCGGCCGGTCCCGGGATCTCCGTCGACAGGTCGACTCGGGATTCGACAGCGCCGGTCACGGCGTCTCCTTGGAGCGGGAGTTTCGAGTCGCAGTCAGCGACGCTCGTGCAGTCCGTTCGGACGGGCATCTCGCGCGAAACGCGCCGACCGGGATGCCGCGCAAACCAGTCGCTCTCACCGGCCCGTCGCCGGAGCGGAGCCGATCGGCACTATAGCTCCCTCCCGCCGCGACGAGAACACCTCGACGGGAGCGCAGCCTGCCCCCAGAATCGGAGGAGCCGCCGATTGTAAAGGACGCCCCCTGGGTCCCGATCGAACTCTGCCGTCGTTGCTCTCCGACTTCGCCGACTACCTGCGCATCGACGCGGGCCTCGCCCTCAATACGCTCGAGGCCTATCGCACGGACCTCGAGCTCCTCCGTCAGTTCACCGACGAGCACGGGATCGTGTTCCCCGATGACGTCGATCGCCGAACCATCGTCCTCTTCCTCGGCTGGTGTCGCGATCGAGGGCATTCGACCCGCACGATTCGGCGGCGGCTCTCCGCGATCCGTACGTTCTACGGTTTCCTCGCTCACATCGGCCTCATCGATCGTGACCCCGCCCGGGAAGTCCTGTTCGCCAAGGACTGGTCACGACTGCCCAAGACGCTGTCCGTTCCTCAGGTCGAAGCGCTCCTGCGCGCCCCGCTCGATCTCGGCGCGGTGACCGCGCAGCGCGATCGGGCTCTGCTCGAGCTCCTCTACGAGGCAGGACTCAGGGTCTCCGAGATCTGCGGGCTTCGTTGGGGGCAGGTGTTCGCAGTGGAGCGATACGCGCGGGTCCGAGGAAAGGGGGGCAAGGAGCGCATCGTCCCGTTCGGGCATCGGGCGCACGACGCGATTCGGACCTATCGGACGGGAGAGCGCTGCCGAGTGATCGCCCGGC
>JAGQRC010000270.1 GCA_020425835.1 Planctomycetota bacterium
GTCGGGCCGGCTGGTGGTCGAGGTCCGGATTCCGCGGGGCCTGCAGTCGCTCACGGCCAGGGTGACCGGTACCGTCCAGAACAATGCCGAGAATCGGCGCTCCGCCATCGAAGGCGGCGCTGGCCTCCTCGCGGGAGAACTCGAGTCGACGACGATCGAACGACTCCTCCTCGTCCCCTCTCGATCGGGCTACCGACTCGAGCTTCGCGGGCGCAACGGAGAGCCGATTCCCGATCGCCCCGTCGACGTCTCCCTGCGGCACGCGTGGCTCTCGGAGTCGCGCACGGTCCACCTCCGCACCGACGACCGCGGGAGAATCGAGTTGGGTGGGTTGGATCGCGTCGCCCGCGTCTCGGCGTGGTGTGCTCGTGATCGCGAGTTCGAGCCCACCCGACGAGAATGGTCCCTTCCGGGGAGCAACACCGCGCAGCCGGCGGTCCTTCACGTCGAGACGGGCGCCGCGTTCACGCTTCCGGGAGGAAACGCGCACGGCGAGACCCACGCGTTGCTCGTCGAGTTGCGCGGAGTCGGTGACGCGGCGGTCCCCTACGCGGATCGGACCCCCGCGATCCGAGCCGACGACACTCGCCTCGAGGTCGCGGGACTACCGGCGGGGGACTACCACCTCTACCCGGGCGAGACGTCCTCTCCGAGATTGATCCGGGTCGGTCACGTTCGAGCGGACGATTCCCGCGTCGCGGCGACCGGACATCGAGTGCTGGCGAAGTCACCCCCGCTCCCGGCCCGCGTCGCGGCGATCGATCTGGAGAATGATGCCCTCGTCATCGCGCTCGAAGGAGCCAGCGATGAAACCACGGTGCGGGTCGAAGCGCATCGCGCGCTCACGCGACCGGTCGGTCCGTCCCGACTCCGCCCTCGGACGCTCCCCGTGCACTGGCGACGGTCGAGCGAAGCCTCGTTCCTCGTCGGTCGCGAGCTCGACGACGAGTACCGGTACATTCTCGACCGGCGAGACCACCCGCACTACGCGGGAAACCCCTTGGAGCGCCCCGGTCTCATCCTCAATCCCTGGGCGGTGCGTTCGACGGAGGCGGTGAACCGGCCCCGCGGCCCCGCCGCCGATTCGCGTGATCGGAGGAGCGGAGCCGATCCCGGAACCGGCGAGTCTCCCGACTTCTTCGGGTTGGAGTTCAGCGGCCCCTCCCCCGCGCTGCTGACCCCATTCCTCGAGAGGGCGCCGCTCCTGCTCCTCGGACTCCGGCCCGGAACCGACGGGACGATCCGCATTCCTCGCGAGCAACTCACCGGCTACACCTGGGTGACGGTCTGCGTCGAGTCCCCGGGAGTCGTCGGGCCCAACGGCTCGTCGATCCGCACGCTCCTCCTCGACGACACTCCCCTCGAAGTGCGCGATCTCACGCTCGGCCGAGCGCTCGACGTCGATCGCCACTTCGTCCGACGCCGCCGCATCGTCACGGTGGAGGCGGGGGGAGCGCTGACCGTCGACGACGCGAGGGCGAACCGAGTCCAGTGGATCGCCTCGCTCTCCGATCTGTTCCGAGTCGCCGAGACGATGGTCGACGCGCAGCTCGGACGCTTCGCGCCGTTGCTCGACTGGCCGACCGCGACCGACGCCGAGAAGGAGGCGCTGTACACCGAGCTCGCCGGACACGAGCTGCACTACTTCCTCCACCAGAAGGACCGCGACTACTTCGATCGGGTGGTCGTTCCTCATCTGCGCAACAAGCATCAGCCGACGTTCCTGGATCGCTACCTGCTCGGGGAGGATCTCTCCGGAGACCTGGAGCTCGAGAGGTACATCGAGCTCAACCCGTTCGAGCGGGCGCTGCTCTGTGAGCGCTACGCCGAGCGATCGGACGCGATCCAGCGCGAGCTTCGCGATACGGCGGCCGGCACGGTGCTCGCTCTCGAGGATTGGAATCGAGGGTTCGAACGAGCACTCGAGCTCCGGGCACTCGATCGAGGAGGGCTCGACGAGAGTGCGAAGGGTGCTCCTGAACGACGCCGAGAGGACGACCCGCCCGCGAAGGAAGCGGAGGAAAGGGACCGCGCGTTCCGGGATCGCGCTCGCGTGCAGTCCTTCGTCGATCCGTCCACTCCGACGCTGGAGTTCGCCGAGCGCAACTACCTCGGTGCGGTCGACGCGGGATCGGGAGCGGCGTTGGACCCCGATCCGTTCTGGGTCGCACTCGCCGATCACTTCGTCCACGCCACGAGCACACCGTTCCTGACGGAGCATCTCCTCTCCCCGATCCGCTCGGTCACGGCGGCGGTGCTCGCCATCGCGAGTCTCGATCTCCCGTTCGTGGCCGAGCCCCCGACGGTGACCAACGGAGCCGCACGACGGGTCTACACTTCAGCGACGCCGTGGATCGCGTTCGTCGAGGAGTTGCAGCCGACGACGGAAACCGGCGAGTCGACGGTGCGCATCGGTGAGCGCTTCGTTCGCCCCGACCGCCGGACGGTGTGGATCGATGGCGTGGAGCGGGAGTCGTTCGTGAACGACGCCTTCCAGATCGCAACGCCCTACGTCCTGCAGGTGACGCTGAGCAATCCGAGTGCGCTCGGCGTGGAGTGCGACCTGTTGACGCAAGTGCCCGCTGGAGCCGTTCCGCTCGACGACGTCGAGGCGCTGCGAAACACCCACGTCGAGCTCGAGGCGTTCGGGTCGAAGGTGGTGGAGCGCCTCTTCTACTTCCCGCGAAGTGGCGGGTTCGACCATCACGGCAGTGAGATCAGCGCGGACGGCGCGGTCCTGGCCTCCGTTCCTCCGACCCGCTGCCGCGTCGTCGAGCAGCTCGACCCTGTCGGGGCTCCGACGTGGTCCGAGCTCGCGCGCTCCGCCGATGAGAAGACCATCCTCGAGGCGCTCCGCACGGCGAACCCCACTCGGCTCGATCTCTCGGAGCTCGGCTGGAGGATTCGCGATCGCGACGGCTATGTCCGCTTCGGCCGTCCCCTCCTCGATCTGCTGAGGAGCCGCCGACACTTCGTCCCCGAACTCTGGTGCTACGGGCTCCTCCACGAGGACGAGCGAGCGACACGCGAGTACCTCGCTTCCCAACACGAACTCCTCGTCCTCTGCGGCGGCGGGATCGACACTCCGTTGATCTCGACCGTCGACCGCGAGATCGTCCACCTCGACTACCGCCCTCTCGTTCACTCGCGGGCCCATCCGTTCGGCGGGGCTCGCTCCATGGACAACGTGGAATTCGAGGCGCACTACCGTCGGTTCCTCGAACAGTGCGCCCTGAAGCCGAGCCTCGATGACCGCGATCGACTCGCCCTGACGGAGTACCTCGCGCTGCAAGACCGCACCGGGGAGGCGCTCGAGCAGTTCGCACGGGTGGATCGCACGCGCCTGCGGTCTCGACTGCAATACGACTACCTCGAGGCGTATCTCGCGCTGTCGACGGACGACCGCTCGGTCGCGCGCGCCCGGGCGGACGAGTACCGCGATCATCCCATCGCGGCATGGCGGAAGCGGTTCGCCGAGATCGACCGCTACCTCGACGAGGCGGAGGGCCGAGTCGAGCCCGCGGAGGGTCGGGACGAGGGTCCGCGCGACGAGCGCCTCGCCGCGTTGGAGCCCGTACTCGAACTGTCCGTCGGTGATGACGACGTGCGGATCGACCACCGCAACCTCGTCGAGTGCCGGATCGCCTACTACCCGATGGACGTGGAGTTCCTCTTCTCCAGCCAGCCGTTCGTCTCCGAGGCCGCGGCGGGCGAGGTCGACCAGTGGACGGCGATCCGCCCGGTGCGAGTCGACCGGCTCGAGTTACCCCGCGGGGAGGGCACGACGCGCTTCCAGATTCCCGAAGCGTTCCGCCGGAGGAACTTCGTCATCGAAGTGTCGTCCGCCGGCAAGCGACGCGCGGTGCCCTGCTACTCGAGCGCGATGCAGATCGACTGGTTGGAGCGAACGGGCCGACTGGAGGTTCACGACCGCGACGGCCGGCCACTTCCGCGCACGTACATCAAGGTCTACTCACGCGATCACCGGGGAGGAGTTCTGTTCCACAAGGATGGATACACCGATCTGCGGGGGCGGTTCGACTACGTGACGACGAGCGTAGGGCTGAGCGTCGGCGTAACGCGCCTCGCGATCCTCGTGCTCAGCGACGAAAACGGCGCGCTGATTCGAGAGGTCGATCCGCCACTCTGACGCGCCTCGCGGGCGGGGACGGGTGGGTGGATACCGGTTGGACGGGTGATCGCGCTCTCTCTATACTCCGCCCCGGCCGTCGGGAACGCTCGCGCCCGCGGTCCGCCGAGATGCCTCCTCACCCGGAGGATGCTCCCGAGTCGGAGGATGCTCCCGAGTCGGAGGATGCTCCCGAGTCGGAGGATGCTCCCCCTCGGGAGACCTGCCGCCTGCGTGATCTCCGCGTGCGATCGAAGGTTCCGATGCCGATCTCCAAGAACGTGAAGGATGCTCTGGGCCGCGCCTCCTGGATCCGTCGGATGTTCGAGGAGGGAAATCGTCTCAAGCAGGAGCACGGGGCCGATCAGGTCTTCGATTTCTCGCTGGGCAACCCCGACCTCCCCCCTCCGCCCGAGTTCATCGCCAAGTTGCGCGAGCTGACCCTGGCCGAGCCGGGCGGGATCCACCGCTACATGCCGAACGCCGGCTGGCCCGAGGTACGGTCGAAGATCGCGGCGAACCTGAGCCGACGGACCGGTCTCCCCTACGAGGGGCGCCACGTGATCATGACCGTCGGTGCGGGAGGTGGGCTGAACGTCGCGCTCCGCGCACTCCTCGATCCCGGTGACGAAGTGGTCGTGCTCGCCCCGTTCTTCGTCGAGTACCTCTTCTACATCGGCAATCACCAGGGCCGACCGGTCGTCGCCGAGACGGATGAGACCTTCGGCCCCGACCCCGAAGCGATCTCCCGCGCGATCACCGAGCGCACCCGAGTCGTGGTCATCAACTCTCCGAACAACCCGACTGGCCGCGTCTACACGAACGAAGAGCTGACTCGAGTGGCGGACGTGCTCGACGCGAAGAGCCGCGAGTACGGACGTCCGATCTACCTGATGACCGACGAGCCCTACCGCCGCATCGTCTATCCCGGCTTCGAGTGTCCGGAGGTCCCTCCGTTCTACGAGCACACGATTCTCGTCACGTCCCACTCCAAGGACCTCGGACTCGCCGGCGAGCGAATCGGCATCCTCGCCGTCTCTCCCCGAGCCGCGGACGCCACGGACGTCGTCGACGCCTGCACTTTCGCGAACCGGACGCTCGGTTTCGTCAACGCGCCGAGCCTCTTCCAGCTCGCCGTCGCCGATTGTCAGGACGCGAGTGTCGACCTCGATACCTACCGGCAACGTCGCGATCTGCTGGTTCCGCATCTGCGGGAGCTCGGGTTCGAGGTGCAGGAGCCCGGTGGCGCATTCTACCTTTTCCCGAGATCGCCGGTCGACGACGAGACCGAGTTCGTGCAGCAGTTGATGGCGGAGCGCATCCTCGTCGTTCCGGGACGCGGCTTCGGTCGGCCCGGCTTCTTCCGCATCTCGTTCGCGGTTCCCACCGATGTGATCGAGCGATCCCTTCCCGCTTGGGAACGCGTCGCTCGCCGTTGATCGATCGAAGGACCTACAAGCCATGCTCAAGCTGGAACTGACTTCGACCGCCGAGAGGCGCGCACCCGACCTGTGGGCTCGATACCGCGAGGCCGCCCGTGCCGCGCTCGGCCGCTTCGCCCAGGACCTCCCGGGATACGGCAAGACGCTCGACCATGGATTGTGGAACCTGGTCTCCGACGTCGCGGCCCGCGTCGCTCCCCCTCGCAAGACGGTCGTGCTCGGGATCGGTGGCTCGGCGCTCGGGGCGCGAGCCCTGGTCGACGC
>JAGQRC010000271.1 GCA_020425835.1 Planctomycetota bacterium
CGCGAAGATCTCTACTACCGGATCTCGATGTTCGAGATCGAGTTGCCGCGCCTGTCGAAGCGCGGCGACGACGTGATCCGCCTCGCGGAGTCCTTCCTACCGGACGGGATCACCCTGTCGGCGGATGCTCGCGGAGCGCTTCTCGCGTACTCGTGGCCGGGCAACGTCCGGGAACTCGAGAGCGTCATTCTCCAGGCCTGCTTCGCCTGCTCGACATCGGAGATCACGTTGCGCGACCTCCCCGGCGAGATCGCCCGCGAAGGGCGACGCGGCCAGCTCGAGGTGCCCGTTCGAACGCTTCGCGAGATCGAGGCGGAGCACATCGTCCAAACCTTGCAACGGCTCCACTACAACAAGAAGCGCACCGCTCAGGTCCTGGGCATCTCGCGCGACACGCTCTACCAGAAGATCCGCTACTACGGTATCGAAGGCTGAAGCGGACGCGCGGCTCTCGATCACTCGGGAGGGACGATTCGTCGAGGACTCGGCGAGTGCCCGGGATCCGGACCCGACACGGTGATCCTCCGGACTGGGCGTCATCGACCGTGGACCGCTCGATCTCGTCGAGGAGCGCACGGTCGTCGAACCTCCTCGGACGCTTGCACTAAGGGTTGCGATTTCGGACGCCGCGTCGACCCGCCCGGACGACGGTTTCCTCCCCGGGCTTGGCCGACTCGTTTGCACTCCAGGCGCGAGAGCACCAGCACCGGCGCTGGTCGCGACTTCCTCACTCGCATCGTGGAGCAAACCCATGAAACGCTCGATACCTCGGGCTCGGCGCGCAGGCGTCGGCGCTCTCTCGTCGATTCCCTTGGTCTTGCTGATCTCTCTGTCATCGACCACTACCGTCGACGCTCAGTCGAATCCGGCGCCGACCATCTCGATCTGTTCCGACTGTCCTCCGCCGTTCGTGGAGTCTCCCGCGCCGATGCTCCGCGAGCCCTTCTTCCCCGAGCCCCCAGGGGGAGGCAATCCCGGGGACTGCTTGGTCTGCATGTGTTTCTACTGGGTCTGGGTCCCGTGTGGCGTTCCGCCGGACCAACCTCCCGCTGGGGACCCGGTGGAGCCGGGAGAGGTCCCCGACGAGCCGACCGATCCCGATCAGGGACCGTGCGGGTACCGGAGACTGGTGATCGAGTTGACCGACTCCCGGAGCTGCAACACCAGTCAGGTCGGCTTCGCGTGCACGGGACCGGGCTACTGCATGATGCCGAAGCTGCCCTGTCTCGATCTCGACGCCGACGGAATCTGCTCATGGACCGACGACGATCCGGAGGACGATGTCGACGAAGCGATCGAGAAGGTCATCGGCGACAACGTGGACCCGACCGCACTCGAGTACTGGAACCTGTTTCGTGATGCCGATGGAGATGGGCTTCCGAACATCTTGGACCACGACTTCGAGATCAACGGGCCGAAGTTCAACGCCGATGGCGAACTCAACCCCGACTACGTTCCCTTCAATCCACTGGCTCCGATTCCTCCCGACGCCGACATGGTGGATGAGATCTTCGCCGAAGCGGGCTTCTTCCTTCCCGCCGGGCTGAAACCGTCCGACCTGCTCCCCGGAGACACCGCGGAGTGGGATCTGAACGGAGGCGATCTGACGCTCGGCGACCTCGTTCCGCACCTGGTCAGTGGCCTCGTGGCGATCAAGGACGCTCGGATCTCCGACCTGGTGGCGGCGGCCGTCGGATTCTTCACGAGCGGTGTCGCGCTCAGTACCGATCTGCACTCGGCCTACCACGCGGCCATCATCGACGAGCTCGAAGCGCTGGTCCAAGCCGCCTTCGATCTCGAGAGCTTCCTCTACTACCTCGGTCCGGGATACGCCGGTGGGCTCGATGAGTACTTCGCCATCTCCGAGAAGATCGACTCGATCATCGAGCCGATCGACGGGTTGATCGCGGAGCACTACCGGATCCTCACCGACATCGTCGAGAGCCCGCAGTACCAGCGCATGCTGAAAGCGCTCGAGTCGATCAACGAAGCGTCCAAGCAGGCTTTGGTCGGGAAGTTCGGCGAGGCGGAGGTCGCCTCCCGCGTGACGGCGGCGCTCGCGATCCGCGTGGTCTTCACGAACGGAACGCCGCTGTTGAAGCCGGTGATCGTCTGGAGCGATGGATCGGTCTACGAGGTCGATGACCCCAGCACGTCGCCGACCTCCAAGGAGATCGAGACGAGTCGTGGCGATCCCGTCAGCACCTCGACCGGGGCCTTCCAGTACGAGAACATCGACTTCGCGCTCGACGGGCGTGGAGTGAACCTCGAGCTGAAGCGCGTGTACGACAGCCGGGATCTGCACCTCGGTGCGACGGGACGGAACTTCTCCATGCCGCTCGTGGAGACTCGACTCCAGATCATCCCCGGACTCGACTGGCGGATGCTGATCCTGCATTGGGGTGACGGACGCATCAGTCACTTCGTCCTCGATGAGGATCCGGACTCGAACGAGAGCTTCTACCAGGGGATCCTCGGAGAGTACGGGAAGATCCGCATCGCGCGGGGTGACGGGGGCGACGAGCCGGGCTGCTCGAGTCCGGTGTTCGGGTTCATTCTCCGCGAGCCGAGCGGCCTTCAGTGGTACTTCTGCCCTCCAGCGGTGGAGCTCGGCGCCGGAGGCTACTTGACGTGCTGGCTGCGGAAGGTCTCGGACCTCCAGGGCAACGCGCTCGTGATCCAGCGCGATGGCTTTGCACGGTGCACGCACATCATCGACACCCTCTACCGAACGACGCAGTTCACGTACCTGAACGACCATGAACGCATCATCTCGAAGATCACGCGACCGGATGGCGGAGAGATCCGCTACACCTACGATCTGACGAAGAGCAACTCCGGTGTCACCAGCTACGACCTGGTCCGGGTCGACTTCCCCGAAACGCTGTACATCACCGAGAGCCGAGAGGTCGCCAGCGGACGCGGCTGGCTGGACTACGAGTACTGGCAACACCCGGACGGGTTCGTCGTGGACCCTTCCGGTGTGATGAACCACAACCTCAAGTCGGTGACTTCTCCCACCGGAGTCGTCGTCGAGGTCCAGTACTACTTCGATCCCGACGGTTACTCCCACGATCGGGTACAGTCCGTGACCGTCGACGGGAGGACGACGAGCTTCCTCTGGCAGGAGCTCGACGACTCGAATCCCGACGCCTACGGACAGAAGGCGGCGCACCTCTGTCGCGTGTTGCTGCCCGACGGAGAACTCGAGGCGTACTATCACGACTCGGGAAGCCGACTGCTCCGCCGCGAGGTCTCGGCGTTCCGGGATGACGACGGGGACTTCGTGCCGGACGGCTCGGATCCGGCGGGCGTCAACGCCTATCTGACACTCTACGAGTACGAGGACACGGACAACCGGGTACTCTCGCGCACGACGACGACCGACCTCGACTTCGTCGGTGGTCCGCGTCGGAGAACGGAGTGGGACTACAACTCGGCTGCGAGCGATCGTTTCCAGCAGGGATTGATCCTGGAGGTACGGAACTTCGCCGCCACGATGAGTGAAGGCGAAGCTCCGGTTCGTGTCGAGTCCCACGTCTACGACCCGATCACCGTCGCCACTCGGACGACGGTCGACGCCCTCGGTCGCGTCGTCGACCGGACGTTCACTCATCAGGAGGCGCCGTTGTCGGTGGCCGCCGGCGCGTTCGGCGTCCGCGACTGGGGCATCGACCTCGGGAGCACGGGCTGGAACGTCGGCGACGTGAACGGCGACGGAATGACCGGGACCTTCACTTCACTCGGCGGTTTCGTGACAGGTGTCTTCGATGCGGCGTCGATCTCCTATCCGGAACTCGACGTTCCACCGGCAACCGGCCCCGGATCGCCGACGACCACGACGCCGCAGGAGCTGCGGGCCTACAACCCGTACGGCCAACGCACCGACGTGCGGAGCCCCGCCGGACTCTGGACTCGTTACCAGTACGTGGGGGGTCGGCTGTCCGCCGTCACGTCGGACACGACCGATGTGCCTCCGGTGACCCAGACCTTCGAATACGATTCTTGGGGGAACCTGACCCGAACGACCACCGCGGGTGGTCGGGTCACGGAGTACACGTACGACGGTTGGGACCACATCATCAGCGAAGCGGAGTACCCACGCGTCGCCCCGGGGGAAGATCCGACGGAGAAGGTCGTTCGCGATTTCTTCTTCGACCTCGCCGGAGACCGGCGCGGCACCTCGGTTCCGCACCTGGAGCTCGCGACCTCGGATCCCTACTCGACGGGTCATGTTCCCGTCCTGGCCAGCTGGTCCGACTACCGGCCGAACCACTCGGTGTCGAGCCTCGAGCGATGGTCGCACTTCGAGGGTCAGGCCTCGGTCGCGACGACGCAGTACGAGTACGACGGTCAGGAGCGCGAGTTCCGAGTCGTTCGCCCGGACGGCTCGACCCGTCACCTTCTCCGCGACACTCGCGGACTGCCGGTCGAAGCGATCGAGACCGGAACGGACGGCGTCACGACAGCGGTTCGATCCTTCGAGTACGACTCGCTCGGCAACCCGACGGCGGCGGTCGCCTCGGTCGACTCGGACGGCGACGGGAACCGGGATCGAACGACGCAGACGCCGAATGGCTACGGGGAGATCGTCCGAACCATCTCACCGATCGGTGTTCGCAGCGAGTCGACGCTGGATGACGCGGGACGACCGGTCCGGACCTTGGTCTACGACTCCCAGGACGTCGTCGTCTCCGATACGACCCAGGAGTACGACGCGCTCGACCGCGTCACGCGGACCGTCGTCCAGAATCTCCTGATCGACCCTCTCGGTAACGTCTACCCGGGAGCGCCAGCCCAGTTCGTCGTCGAACAAGGTTGGGGACTCGGGGACGATCAACTCAACTGGAGTTGCGTGGATCCCGCGGGCGCGGCTCGGATCACTCGCCACGAGTACGACTCCTTGGGACGCCGCACTGTGACATGGAAGGGTGCGACCGACGAGGTCGGGGAGTCGTTCGAGTACGACAGCGAGGGTCGGCCGACGCGCCGAGTGACACAGTACGACTCGTCGGGTCGCACCGGTTCGGAGAACCCGAGCACGTCGTCGGTGACTTACGCGTACGATGCCTACGGTCGACTCGGAGCGGAGCAGGTTGGCGCGGGCCCGCCGACGACGTACGAGTACGATGCGTCGGGGAACCGGATCGCCGAGACGGATCCGACCGGTCTCCGCATCGAGTATGACTGCGACTCCAACGGACTCTGCTTCCGTGAGCGCGACGCGGCGGGCACCGGCGTCGAGCGGATCGCCCAGTACTCGTTCGATGTCATGGACCGCCTGACGTCCATCACCAACGGGAACGGGATCGCCACGACCTTTGCCTACGACGCGCTGGGTCGGTTGGCGGAGCGAGGCTACGCCGACGGCCACATCGTGACCTATGTCAACGACTCCCGAGGCCGAGTGACATCGATCGTCGAGCCGGGCCAGGGGGGGACGTCGACCGCGATCATCTACGACGCGGCCGATCGACCGACGGAGATCGCCGCCACGGGTGCAGACGCGGACGTGTCGAGGACCCACGCGTACGACGCGCTGGGTCGCATGACCGTGGCGTCCGAACGGGTCGGCAGTGGCGATCCGATCACCGTCTTCCGCGCTCACGACTCGTCTGACCACGTCGTCGCGGAGCGCCAGCTGATCGGAGCCCTCGTGGATCGATTGGCCCTGGCGTCGTACGACTCGACAGGGTTGCTGGAAGATGTCCTCTATCCGACGGGCTGGGTCGCCAGGCGCTCGCGCGACTCGATCGGGCGACTGAGCGCCATCGTGCGGGATCCAGGCGGCATCGCGAAGACCGTCGCGCAGTT
>JAGQRC010000272.1 GCA_020425835.1 Planctomycetota bacterium
CACTACATCGTCCGGGCGAAGCTCGTCGGCCAGGTGTGGCGAGGAGGAGAGTTCCTCGGCGTCGAGACGGCGACCGCCAAGTTCGAGTTCGACGTCGTCGATCCCGCGGGCGGCGCTCCGACCGATCCTGCGTCGAAGGGGACGGCGCAGCGTTGAGGGCGACCTGCCGCGGGAGCGGCGGGAGCTTGCCCCCACGCCGGTGGGGTCGCCGGAGCTACGTCGGGTGGAGCGAGGCGGCGAGGAGCCGATGAAAGTGGTGCGTCGCTCGCTCGTGTTGCGGCGAGTAGCGCCCGCGAGAGTAGATGCGGGATCTCAGGCCGGCCGACACGCTCTCGACCACCTCGTCGTCCTCGCGTTCCACGCGATCGAGGTCCGCTCCGGCGCCGTGCTCGCGGCGAGACTCGTCCCAGACGTAGGCCCGGTAGACGATCCGTGTTCGCTCGTGTCCGATCGGCTGCACGTGATTGACCGACAGCCCCCACGGATAGAAGTTGAGCATCACGTTCGGGTAGAGCCAGAACCAGTACGCGGCGACTCGCGTTCCTCGGTCGGGGTGACCCGCCGGCAGGTCGAGCGCACCCGCAGCATCACGCGCGACGCCGATCTGGAGCGATCCCCACTCGAACAACTCCGTCGGGTAGTTCGCGAGGTCGACCGCGTCGGCGAGCGCCTCGTGGACGAAGGGAATGTGGAACCCCTCGAGATAGTTGTCGACGTAGAGGGCCCAGTGCGCATCGATCTCGTAGGTGCGCGAGCTCCGGGGATCGGGGCGAAGCCGGTCGACCGGCAAGCTCGCGATGCGAGCGTCCACCGGCGCGATCCACGAGGTGAAGTCGACGACCGGCGTCGAAGCGACGACGAAGCGAAGGGGACCCCAACTCGGCGATTCCAGCGGCGCCAAGTCGTCGCAACGGCTCGGGAAACCGACGACTCCGTCGAAGCCCGGCATCGACCGGAGCGTGCCGTCCAGCTCGAAGCGACGCCCGTGGTACCGGCAGCGCAGCGAACGGACCGAGCCCGACTCCTGGACGACGAGATGCCCGCGATGAGTGCAGACGTTGGAGAGACACCGCGCTGTGCCGTCGGCGTCGTGAACGAGGACCAGTGGCTCGTCGAGGCAACCCGGGAGCAGGGTGAACGGGAACGCGTGGTCCGTCAGCGACGACGACGACCTCGGATCCGCGGGCAAATCGATGGGTTGCCAACTCCGGGTGAAGACGGTGTCGATAGTGCGCTCGAACTCGGACTTCGACCGATAGAACGATGCGGGCGGCGTCCAAGCCCGGCGGATGTCGGGATCGATGGTCCAGCGACAGTCCGACGGATCGTTCGGCCATTCAGGAGACATCGGGGCTCCGATTCGGGTCGGACGCCGGCACCGACCGGCGGTCCGTCGACGAGCGCGGCCGGTTCCGCGACTGGAGAAAAACGCGGGCCGAGAGTATAAGGCGTGACATGGGTGATTCGAAGATCGGCCGCAACGACCCCTGCTGGTGTGGCAGCGGCAAGAAGTTCAAGAAGTGTTGTTGGCCGCGGGCCTCGATTTCCGCCGACGTCCCGGCCGACTCGGGCTCGACGCTGGCGATGTCTGGAGCGGGCGGAGCCGCGGCGGCGGGCGGGATCTTCACTGGCCGCTGGAGGAGCGACGCCCCCCGACTGACCGGGTCGGACCTCGAGGCGATGCGCCGCGCCTGCCGCTTCAACGCCGAGTTGATGGATCACGTGCGTCGCGAGGTGCGACCCGGAGTGTCCACCGGAGAACTCGACCGCATCGTGCACGAGTACACGCTCGATCACGGTCACACTCCGGCTTGTCTCGGGTACCGGGGCTCGCATCCCACGCGGCCGTACCCGAAGTCCATCTGCACGAGCATCAACGAAGTCATCTGTCACGGCATCCCGTCGGACGACGAGATCCTGGAGGACGGCGACATCGTCAATCTCGATCTGACGACGATCGTCGACGGCTGGCACGGCGATCAGTCGGAGACGTTCCTGATCGGGAACGTCAGCGAGGTGGCGAGGAGACTGGTCCAAGTGACGTTCGATTGCATGTGGGCGGGGATTCGCGCGATCCGTCCGCATCAGAGCGTCAACGAGATCGGGCGGGCGATCGTCGAGTTGGCTCACGCCAACGACTTCTCGGTCGTCGAGGACTATCAGGGGCACGGCATCGGCCGCGAGTTCCACCAGGAGCCGAGCATCCTCCACTACCCGAACCCGAAGTTCGAGCTCGTCGATCTGGTCCCGGGCAACTGCTTCACCGTGGAGCCGATGATCAACGAGGGCCGCAAGGGCACCAAGCTCGATCACCGAGACGGTTGGACCGTCCGGACGAAGGACGGGAAGCTCTCCGCGCAGTTCGAGCACACCGTCGTCGTCACGGAGACCGGTGTCGAGATCCTCACGTTGACCCAGGATGGGCCGCAAGAGGGCCATCGGTTCTGAGTGGCGTCGGCCCCGAGACTCTCGGAGGAGCCCGGATCGGCGTCGGCCCACTTCGAGTCGTTGCGCCGCGTCGCACCGACCCCATAGAATGATGGCGACCGACGGCGGCAGTCCGTCGAGAGTACCTCGATCCAGGCCGAAGGGCTCTGCCTGGACCCGGTCCCAACCTCTCACGCGCTGCTCAGGGCTCGCCGCGGTTCGCGAGGTCCGCGGTGTTCCCTCGGGAGGGCGGACCGTTTTCCCGGATCATTCGCGAGTCCTGCCGGATGACCCACCAACGGGAGACCCGCGCTCACAGCGAGAGACGCTGCGACATCGGGTTCCACGTCGGAGCGGGATCGTGGATCGACCGGGCGATTCGACGGACGAGAGTGGGGTTCGTCATGGGTCTCGGTGTGTCCTCCGGTCGCCGGCCGGGGTTCTCTCTGTGTTGCTGTGCAATTGGGTTCTCCGGGGTGTGCGGACTCTCGGCGCTCCGGGCACAGTCGCTCCCGATGTTCTCCGAACAGGCCACGACTCGTGGGCTCGTCTACTCCGGCTACGACGGTTCGATCTCGCCCTGGGGCTTCGGTGTGATCTTCAGCGATCTGGATGACGTCGGCGATCCCGATGTCGTGGCCGTCGGCCGATCCGACTTCGTGGTGGGCATCTTCGAGAACGACGGTAGTGGGAACTTCATCGACCGCTCGCTGTCGAGCGGGATCCTCCCGGTCGATCGTCAGTCCGCGGTCGTGGCGGGCGATTACGACGGCGACGCCTTGCCCGATCTCTACCTGGTCCGGTACGGGCAGCAGAACCGCCTCTATCGCAACCTCGGGGGATTCCAGTTCCAGCTTCGACCGTTCGCCGGAGTCGACGATCTCGGGCGCGGTCTCGGCTGTTGTTGGGGCGACTACGACGGTGATGGCCTCCTCGACATCCATGTCGCGAACCACACCGGAGAGGGCGGCTCCACCGAGGGCAACACCCTGTACCGCAATCTCGGAGACGGCACCTTCCTCGACGTGACCGCGCTCGTCGGAGTGACGAACTCTCACTTCACCTTCCAGTCGGTCTTCTTCGACATGGATCGAGACGGGGACGCCGATCTCTATGTGGGCAACGGGAAGGGACCCGGGGGATACGTCGCGAACAATCTCTACGAGAACGTCGGGGCGGGCGTGCTGGTCGACCGGACCGGCGTCTCCGGAACCGAGGCCTACATCGACTCCATGGGCATCGGTGTCGGAGATCTCGATGGCAACGGCTATCCGGATCTCTACTGCACGAACATCCCGTTCGGAAACCCCCTCTTCCTCAACCAGGGGAACGGGACGTTCGTCGAGAGTTCGGCGACCGCGGGAGTGGCCGCGTTCCACTTCGGTTGGTCGGCGCAGTTCCTCGACTTCGACCGGGATGCGCGACTCGACCTGCACGTCTGCAACTGGAGCACGACCGATCTGCTCTACCGGAACCCCGGCGTCCTCCCTTGCGATCAGGTCGCCGACGCGGTCGGCTTCGGAGTCGGTCAGCTGTCGACCGTGAGCAGCACCGCGGATGTCGATCTCGACGGCGACGTCGACGTGCTGATCGTTCCGTCCTACGGCCCCCTGAAGCTGTACATCAACGAGGACCCCGATCCACGCAATTGGCTCGAGGTGCGGCTGAGGTCGGAAGCCTGCGACAACGTCCACGCCGTCGGCGCGACGATCGACGTCACCGCCGCGAGCGTGACCCAGACCCGTGGGGTGCGAGCGGGGGAGGGCTACAAGGGACAGAACGAGCTCGTGCAGCATTTCGGACTGGACGATTCGGAGGTCGTCGACTCGATCCTCGTCACCTGGCCCGGCGGAGCGACCACCACCGTTCTGGCGGTTCCGGCGAATCGGCGCGTTACGGTGACGCCCACCGGGATCGAGATGCCGGAGTTCGTACGGGGGGACGCCAACATCGACGGAGGCGTCGACATCGCCGATGTCATCCAGACCCTGGGCCACCTCTTCTTCGGATTGGCGGTGTCCTGTCGAGTCGCGCTCGACAGCAACGCCGATCTGGAGATCGACATCTCCGATCCCGTCACCGTGCTCGCGCACCTCTTCACCGGCGGCGCGGCGCTGCCGCCTCCGTTCCCCGGGTGCGGGTCGGACACGGGCGCCGCGCTGGCGTTGGACTGTCGCCGATCGAACTGTCCCTGAGCGTCGATCGGGGAGTTCAACCTCCGGGGCGGTCGCCCGTCGGTTCGTCGTCATCGGTCGACGGCTCTTCGCGACCGACCGGCGAGGCGTCGTCCTCGGGAGTTCTGGTGCGGAGCCAACTCCGGCAGACGTGACGGGGTGCACGGACGAATCGGAGTCCGGACCCGAGGTCCAACTCCTCGACTCGATCCTCGGCAACTCGAATCCGTACGGAGCGCAGCGCCGTCGCGCTCTTGCCTTCGACGCGCAGAGCGTCGCCATCCCGGACCAGTCGATAGCGAGTGACCGCGTCGTCGATCACCGGGCCCCGAAGTCCCCGGGGATAGGCGGGGAACCAGAGATCCCGATCGACCCAGCGGGGGGCGAGAACGGCGAGGGTCGAGAGTGTCGCGAACGGGCGACCATCCCAACGGTGGGTTCGCTCGATCGCTGCGCCGGTGTCGGCCGAGTCCCCGGAGCGATAGGACTCGACGACCCGGTCGTCGTCGAAACGCAGCGCGCCGACCAGGAGCGGCTCGGCTCCTCGGGTCACCGTGACCGAAGATCGGACCGGATGGAGGGCCTCACCGCTGTACTCCGTCTCGCTCTGGATCTGGATCTCCTCGTTCTCGTCGAAGATCGACCAGAGATCCCGGACGGTCGTCGTCCCGGCGCCGGACGTGACCTCCACCCGGAGCACTCCCACGGGATGCTTGCCGCGATAGTACTGAAACCACGCCGTCGACGGCTTGGAGAAAGGCTCCTCCTGGGGCCGACCTTCGTGAGGCAGCCCGATGGCCGCCAGGAGCAGCAGCACGGTTCGACCTCGTCGAGCCACCTGTCTCACCCCGATACTCATGCGTCCTCCCTCACCCGGCATTGAAACGATTCTGCCAGAGGTCGATCAATGTCGCAAAGTCGTCCACCCAGAGGTCCGGTTCCGCGCCCTCGTGAAAGTACCCGCCGCGGATCCCGATCGTGAAGACGCCCGCCGCTCGGCCCGCCTCGAAGTCGTTCGACGAGTCGCCGACGAGGATGGCGTCGCTAGGGGCGACGTGGCGCTGCTCCAGGAGTTCGAGAAGGCCGCCGGGATCGGGCTTCCGCGATCGCGAGTTCTCCGGCGCGCGGACGTCGACGAAGCGGCTCTCCAGCCCCACCGCGCGAAGCGTCTGCAG
>JAGQRC010000273.1 GCA_020425835.1 Planctomycetota bacterium
GGACTACGGGAAGCTCTCGGGTCGCAAACTCGATGAGTTGCGCGCCGGAACGCGAGAGCTCGTCCAGGGGGACAAGGAGTTCGAGCTCGACTTCGCCCTCTGGAAGAAGGACGACACGCCCGGGGCGTCGTGGCCGAGCCCGTGGGGACGAGGTCGGCCGGGCTGGCACATCGAGTGCAGCGCCATGGCCAAGGCGCTCCTGGGGGACACGTTCGACATCCACGGTGGGGGACGGGACCTGGTCTTCCCGCATCACGAGAACGAGATCGCCCAGTCGGAGGCCGCCAACTCCGCACCGTTCGCCCGGGTCTGGCTGCACAACGGACTGGTGACCATCGACAAGCAGAAGATGTCGAAGAGTCTCGGCAATCACCTCCTCATCCGTGATGCCGTGAAGAAGTGGCCGTTCGAGGTGCTGCGACTGAGCATCGTCTCTCAGCACTACTCGTCGAACGTCGACTTCTCGGAGGAGGGTTTCCAGATCTTCTTCCAGCGTCTGAACTACTACTACGCGACGCTGGCCGCTCTCGACGAAGCCGCGAAGGGCGCCCCGGAGAAGGGCGAGCTGGTCGAGGGGCACGATCCGGACGCGATCCGTGAAGCGTTCCACCGCGCGATGTGCGACGACTTCAACACGGCCGCCGCGCTCGCCGAACTGAACAACGCCATGCGACACGCGAACGAGCTGGTCTCGGGGAAGCACGACAAGGCGAGGACGAGGTACACCGCGCACGAGGTCGCCAAGGCGCTGCGTGAGATCGGAGCGGTCCTCGGAATTCTCGAGGCGGATGCGATCGAGGCGCTGTCGATGCTGCGCGGTCACCTGCTCCCGCTCCTCGGGATCACGCGCGAGGAGATCGAGTCGGCGATCGCGGAGCGCAACTCCGCTCGCGAGGCGAAGGACTACGGGCGCTCCGACGCCATTCGCGACTCGCTCGCGGCGAAGGGCATCGAGCTGATGGACCGACCGGGCGGCACCGAGTGGGGCGTCCGACCGCAGCCGACCGCATGAGCGCCGAGCCCGACTCTCCCCAGCCCGACTCTTCCCCGCCCGAGCCCATCGAGCGGCGCGAGCGGTACGAGCTCCGGCACGTGCGGCCCGATCCGCTCGATCTTCCCCGGGTTGCCCCGGAGATCGAGCCGATCGGCGGGCGGATCCGGGTCGAGATCGAGGACTTCGAGGTGGAGGAGGTGCCGCTGTACGCGCCGTGCGGTGAGGGACCTCATGTCTACGTCAAGGTCCGCAAGCGCAACCGGACCACGCTCCAGATCCGCGAGTTCCTCGCGAAACGTCTCGGCGTGCACACGGAGGAGATCGGTTTCGCCGGCTTCAAGGACAAGCGCGCGGTGACCACGCAGACCTTTTCGATCCACGGCGTGACCGAGCCGGATCTCGACCGCATCGAGAGTCGCGACTGGATCGAGGTCCTCGCGGTCTCGCGTCACAAGAACAAGTTGCGCACCGGCCACCTGAAGGGCAATCGCTTCCGCATCCGAGTGCGAGGCGCGCGCGAGGGCTCTGCGGACGACGCGAAGCGCATCGTCGAGAGGATCCGCGAGCGCGGGCTGCCGAACCACTACCACGGTCAACGGTTCGGTCGGAATCTCCTCGGGGCACGCATCGGGAGCGCGCTCCTGCACCGGGACGTCGACGCCGTCGTCTCGCTGTTGCTGGGGACCGCCGCGGGGTTGCGCGAGGAGTTCCGCGAACGGTTCGAGGCGGGGAAGATCGCCGAAGCCCTCGCCGCCCTTCCACCCGGACGGGCGGCGGAGGCCGGCCTGCTGTACTCGCTGAAGCGGTATCCCGGGAACCACCGGGCCGCGGTCCGCCGGATTCCTCGCCAGCTGCGTCGCATGTACTTCTCCGCCTACCAAGCGTGGCTCTTCAACTGGGCGCTCCGGGAACGTGCCGAGTGGGGCGGTGAGTGCTACACGCTCTACGAAGGGGACCTCGCCCAGAAGCGCGACAGTGGTGGGCTGTTCGTCGTCGAGGATGTCGAGGCGGAGAACGAGCGAGCCCGGAATCGGGAGATCGTGCCGACCGGACCGATGTTCGGCCGCAAGATGCGCTTCCCACAGGGACGACCGGGAGCGATGGAGTGGGCGATCCTCCACGCGGAGGGGCTCCGGCCGCAGTCCTTCCTCTCGCACGTCAAGGGGCTTCGACTCGACGGCACTCGGCGTCAGGCCTGTATCTGGCTCGACGAACTCGTTTGTGAGGAGGAAGCGCCGGGCGTTCTCCGTTTCGAGTTCCTGTTGCCGTCGGGCTCGTACGCGACGACATTGCTCGAGCAGGTGATGGGGCCGGGACAAGTCGACGCGCTGGTCGATTCCTCGTTGATCGGCGACGAAGATGCCGACTCCGAAGATGGCGAGGAGACTGAGGACCCCACGGAGCCGACCCCGGGCTCTCGTCGACGTCCGGCATCCGGACCGCCTCGCGGGCGCCGCCGCTGACACTCCCGGGAGTCGGGCCCGACTCGGGATGCCCCGCGAACGCGCCGACGGTTCGTGGTCGAGTTCGCGGTGTCCCGCCGTGACTCGCGGAGGGCAGTGATCCACCCGAGGCGTGAACGGCTCCGATCCGATGAACAGCATTCCGCTCGCGATCCTGGGTGGCAGCGACCTGAGGCCCGGCCGTCTTCCGACGGCGACGCCCACGCTCCACCCGCTCGCGCTCTACAAGGGCGCGTCCCTGCGCTTCGCGGGGCGAATGCTGATCGATGAGTTGATCGAACGGTTTCGGAGCGTCCCGGGTTGGGGCCCGATCTACATCGCGGGACCCGAGTCGGTGTACGCCGGGTCACGCGGCGCGTGCGACGTCATCGACACGGACGGCAGCGTCGGCGAGAACGTTCGCGCGGCGATCGAGGCGCTCCGGGTCCGACACGACGGACGGCCACTGGCGATCACGACGTGCGACATTCTCCCCCAGCCCGACGAGCTTCGACTCCTACTGAGCCGGTATCGCGCGGACCGCCCGTGTGACGCTTGGTACCCGCTCGTGCGCGTGCCGGGTGATCGGGAGGCGCTGGGGGACTTCGGATGGAAGCCGCGCTACTTCGTCGTGCCGTCCGCGCGATGCCGTCCCGTCCCGGTGCTCCCCGGCCACTTGATGATCGTCGATCCCGACGCGCTCCGACTCGAGTTGATCTACGATCTGTTGGACATCGCCTATCGGACGCGCAACCGACGGCTCGAATCTCGCAAGAGTGTGCTGCTCCGCCACGAGGTGGGGCAGCTCCTGCTCCAAGACCTACGCCACGTGGCCGGACTCCGGCTCCCGACCTTGACGTGCACCGTGCTGCGCTCCGGTCTCCGGATCGCGCGTCTCCTCCAGCGGCGGTCGCTTCCCGTGGAGCAGCTCGAACGGTTCATTCGCAACATCACCGTCCGCTCGAGACATCGCCGGCGCCACCCGCGACGCCCCATCCGGATCCCCGTTGTCGATGCCCTCGGCCTCGCCAAGGACATCGATACCGAAGAGGAGGCGCGATCGCTCGGGACCCGAAGCTGAGGCGACCCGCCGGGGTCGCGGTCAAAGGGCGACTTTGAAGACGTCCAGATCCCGGAGCAGATCGCTGTAGTAGGTGTCGATCTCGTTCGCCACGCTCGTCTTGAAGTCGGTCAGGTCGGCGCAGATGTACAGGCCGTCGTTCGGGTCGAAGAACTCGATCGCCTCGCGCGACTTCCCGACCTTGTCGCTGACCGTGGCGTTGCGATAACCCATCGCGTGGCCACCTCCGGGGCCGACGATGCCCCAGACGTAGGTCCCTCGAAGGGCGGCGAGCATCGTGGCGACCGAGTTCCCGGAATTCACCTTCACGTGCGCCTCGTCCAGGACGCGCAGGCCCATCGCGGTGATGATCTTCTCGTCGGTGCGCGAGACGCCCTTCTCGTAGGCGCTCTGTCCGATGTGCCACTTCGCCGAGTTGAGCAGGTCCTTTCGGGACTGACCGTAGGTCAGGGACACTCGTGCCCAATCGCAGGTCATCGCCATGCACTCGCCCGGATCGATGATCTTCGAGAACTTGGTTCCGTTGTTCGTGGCGTAGTCGAGGTTCATCGTGAGCCTTCCGGGCAACGTGGGCGCGAACCGACGGGTTCGCATGTCGTCGAGTGTCGGAGTGGTCGGGCGCCGGAGTATACCGGCGGACGAGGGCAGGGTCACGCGGCCGAGGGTCGAGGGACGCTCCGCCTGTTTGCCCTGCGACGGATCACGCGATGGCAACGTCGAGAAACACGTCTCCGTTTCGACGCAGGAGTGCGACGCGACCTCGATCGCCCGTCGCTCCCGGGCGTCGTGGTGTTCCCGCACCGCGTTCCTGTCGAAGGGTCGCTTGGCACGGACGGTGCGTGATCGATCGTCGCACCCGACATCTTCGGGGCGACTCCGCTCACGCGAGTCGCGACATACGAAACCACGAGCCAAAGGAGGAGCCATGTCGATCTCATCCATGGCCCGTCTTCCGATGGTCGTCCTCGCCCTCCTTCTCGCCAGCCCCTGGGCGATTGCCAGCAATGACAATCTCGGTACTGGCAGAGTGCCGGTGTTCGGCGGTCATCAGTTGACGATGTTCGCAGGTCCGGGTGCTCCGGACGCGATTCTCTACGCCCCCTCCGCAGCCGATGATCCCGGCTTCCGCGCCGATCTCGCGGCCAGCACCGGGGCGATCGTCGACTATTTCGACGCGCGGTTCGACACGCCCGTGCTCGATCTGCTGCGACTGTACGATGCGGTCTACACCTGGATCGACGGTCCCTGCGCGGACACCATCGGATTCGGGGATGTCTTGGCCGACTATGTCGACGATGGGGGCACCGTCGTTCTCGGTGCATTCTGCACCTATACCTCGGGCTTCTCGCTCGCCGGTCGCATCATGGCTGCGGGCTACTGCCCCGTCGACTCGCTGACGGGCGCCAACCACTACTCCTTGGCCCCCTATGCCGGCGATGGGCGCGCGTATCTCCACGACTGCATCGTCGGGTACGAGGCGACCTATCGCGATGAGCTCGTGCTCCAGGGCAGCGGACAGCTCGACGGCACCTACACCGATGGCGAGATCGCCGCGGCCTTCCGACCCGACCGACGCGTCGTCTACACCAACGGACTCTACCTGGCCGGTGGGGGACAGTGGATCGAGCTCCTGACCAACGCGCTCACCGGACGTGACCGTCTCTTCGCCCTCGTCTACGACGGGTCGACCTACGACAGCACCTTCGCGCTCGCGGCGAGCGAGCTCGGCTACAACTCACTGATCGTCGACACCGAGGCGGCGTTCCTCTCGTCGATGAGCAGCGGGGCCTGGGACGTCGTCGTGATGGAAGTGCCCGGTGGGATGATCTCCGTGAACGCCGCCGCCGCGCTCTCGGACTACATCACGATGGGAGGGCACGCGATCGTCTGCTACTGGGACTGGGATGGCTCGTTCGGTCCGGACGCCGCCGCCCTCCTTCGCAGCACGTTCGGAATCGCCGCCACCGTCAGCCTGGACACGCCGGCCGAGGTGTACGCCTGGAGGCTCCAGCACCCGCTCTGGGATCGGCCGCACGACGTGGTCAGCGTCCCGGTCGAGGCGGACTACTGGAGCGACAACGGTGACAAGTTCCAGACGGCGTTCGGAGCGATCGGCGTCGGCGGATACACCTCCTCGCTCGCGGTCGGGGAGGCCGCAGTCGTGCTCGCGAACAATGGTCGCACCATCGCGAACGGCTTCCTCCCCGACGATCTCGACGATGTCGAGGCCTCCCACCTCGCCATGAACCAGCTGCGTTA
>JAGQRC010000274.1 GCA_020425835.1 Planctomycetota bacterium
GGACCGAGGACCGCTTGCAGCTCGAGGACTCCGACTACTGGATCGACCCGTGGCGCACGCGTCGCGAAGTCCAGCGGCCGTTCTTCCGGGCGAAACGAGAAGCGCTCTGCATCGGGGCGCCGCACCGCATCGGGCTCGATCGGCACGAGTCGATGCCGCTCGCGCTGCTCCGGGTGAAACGACTCCACGACGAAGGCGCGGTGTCGCTCGTGGAGTCCGCGATCGTCGCGGCGATGGAGCTCGACTCGGGACGGCTCTTCGCAGCACCCGCGTTTCGGAGGTCGTCGACGGCTACGGCACCTGCGAAGCGCCGAGGAGCCCTGGGGGGCGACGACGCGATGGTGAGCGAGGGGCGGACCGTCGACCTCCGGCAGCGACTCGGGATCCCCCAGGCCCCCGGCCGCTATCTCGTGCGCGCCTTCCTGCGGGATCGAGTCTCGAACGTCCAATCGATGGAAGTCGTCGACTCGCTCGACTTCGACGATCCCAGTGTCGTGGCGCATCACCGCGAGCAGCGCCTGCGCAAGCTCGTCCCGACTCTTCGCGATGTCGCCCCCACGCCCGGTCAACCGTTGCCGTCCTTCTACGCGCTGCCCGAGTCGCCCCCCCTTCCGAAGGGGCTCGGGATCACGATCCAGCTTCCACGAGTGGTCACCGTCGAGGACAAGGCGCGATGTCTCGCGCGCGGCAGTTTCCGCGTGCCGATACTCGAGCACGACATCGTCCAGGGTCGTGTCGCCGAGCGGGGGCATTCGTCGATGTGGGACTCGGTCGTGGCGCTCGCGAGGATCCATCTCCTCTGCATCGGAACGCAACAACGGGAGCCGATCGTGATCTCCCTCGGGGTCCCGACGTTCACGTCCATGAACGAGGACGATGACACGTTCACCGCGACCGGGCACTTCGCCCTCGACCTCGGTCCCGCACTCGGAGTGACCACTCGGGCGCAGACCTTCTTCATCCACGCGATGAGCACGACCATCGACATGCCGCCGCTCACCACGACGTTCGCTCGGCGACCCGTCGCATCCTGAGCGTGGGACCGTGCCCCGCGGTCTCTCCCGCCGCTCCTCGCCCCGGTCTTGGCGCGAGGAGCGAAGGCCGGTGAAGTGTCCTCCTTCGCGTCATCGAACTTCCGGCTCCCGAGGGGTTCACTCGAGTCCATCGACAAGCGTCGCTCGAGCCGAGCGTTCGGGATTCCGCAAGTCTTGCGCTCGCCCGAACGCCGCATCTCGGTGGATCCGTCGCGGGTCACGGGGGCGCGGACCGCGCGCCTTCGAGCGGGTGAAGAGCGGAGCCGTCGCGAATCGTGACCAAGCGGTCCAGCCGTTGCGATTCGTGGTCGAACGGACGGAACTCCACACCAGGCGCCATGAGCGATGGGCTCGATGGCGAAAGGAGGGCGGCATGCGGAAGACCCGGACTTGTGTGAAGTGCGGATCGAAGCGCGTGGTCCGGATCCCGGGAAACGTCGGGGCCTATGGCGTGGGGAACAACATCCCCTTGGGCGGCTTCTCGGTCTACTCCGCTGCGAGGGTGACGCGGTATCTCTGTGTCGAGTGCGGATTCAGCGAGGAGTGGATCGACGACTTCGTGGCTCGAAAGAAGATCGAGGCGAAGTATCGGGCTCCTCGGCCCAAGAAGGTCGTCCCGAAGAAGTCCCGTTGACGCACGACGGACTCTGTCCGAGCGACCGCGTTCGATCGGCTCCCGGTCGAAACGCCCGACCTGCTCTCGGCGCGATCCATGAAGACCCATTCCGGCCGAGAGCCCGAACTTCCGTCGGCCAGCACTCCCGCCGAAACTCGACGTCTCCACCAATACGCTTGCGTTTCGTCGGAAGCGCTGGCCTCGGAATCTCGAGCTCTCCGCGCGACAGCAGTCTTTCAACGGACTGCTAGCGCTAGCGGATTCCCCAGTGCATGACCGACTCGATGGGGCCGCGGGAGAATCGACGAGACCACAGCCACGCGAAGATCACGGAGGCCGTCAGGAACAGTGATGACGCGAGGACCGACGTGGGGAGGCTCTGGTCGCCGAGGAGGCCGAGAGCTTCGAGTGTTCCCAGGCCGACGAGGATGTGCGCGAGGTACAGCGTCAACGTCTGTCGTCCCGCGGGGACCAGCGCGTCGAGTAGTCCCGTACGCCTGAGCCACGGCTCGAGACGCAAGCAGACCCCCGTTACCGCCGACGCCGCCCCCGCTCCGGCCAGCATGTAGAGAGGCAGCGGCGGCATCGGCTCGGTGGTGGCGAGGATCTCCAGTTCGGGATCGATGCCGGCCAGGAGCGGACCGAGGACCCGGCTGGTTCCTTCGGCCACCGCGAAGAGGACGATACCGGAGATCCACAGCCGCGTCTGCGTTTGCGCCGATCGGAGATCCAAGCGGCTGAGCAGGAGGCCGAAGATCAGGAAGGAGAGCCACGGGACCACGGGATGCCAACCGTTGAAGAACAGGCTTCGAGTGAATCCGCGGACGGTCCAGAGTCCCCGGTACGTCAGTTCGTCGAAGTTCCATCCCGCCTCGTAGTCCAGCGTGATGAGGAGAACGAAGAAGGCGACGTTCAGGACGGCGATCCACCCGAGCAGCATCCCGCGACGTTGCCCGACGCAGAGGGCACCGAAGAGGAAGTAGAACGCGTAGTAGTGCAGGATGTCGGCATCGAACACGACGGTGTTCAGCAGGCCGAGCACGAGGAGGAAGAGCGATCGAACGAGCGTCACTCGTCGTGTCCGCCGTCGGGTTCGACCGCGCGCGGAGAGTCCGAGGCCGATCCCGGCGAGGACGACGAAGGTGGCGGCGGCGCGCCCTTCGAGGATGACACCCCAGAGCCCCCGAGCGGCATCGGTCGGGGCCGCAACCATCGCGATCCTGAAGTTGACCAGCACCATCCCGACGAGGGCCACGAACCGCGCGACATCGAGACCAGCGATGCGATCGCTGTTCCCCGCAGCCGTCGAGGAGTTCACGGGCAGGAGACGGAAGCGGCGCAATCCAGCGCGTCCGTCGTCGGGTCGATCCCGCACGCGCTCGGCGGGGGAAGCGGTGCCGTCCCCGGTGTGAAGAGCCACGCGAGGAGCGCCACTGCGTCGGAGACGTCGATCCGACCATCGTCGTTCGCATCGCACGCGTCGAGGCACGAGGGGACCGTGCCTCCGGCGAACGCATAGGCGAGATCGGTCACGACGTCGGACAGATCGAGCAGACCGTCGTCGTTGCAGTCGCCGCGCATGAACGGCATCGGGTCGGCGATGGTGATCGTCCCGGGGAACGTGATCGGCGCCGGAGACACGGCGCAGGTGCAGCTGATCACGGTGGAGATCGGCACACCGCCGGACGTGGTGTCGTCGCAGATCGTCAGCTCGGTGACCGTCCCCGCGGGACCCGCGAACGCGTAGTCGATCACCAGGAGCTCGTAGTCGGTGCCGGGCGGGAGCGTGACGAGCCCGAGGAACGAGAACACGACGCCGTGGTTCACTCCCGGCGAGGTTCCCGGCGGCTCGGTGCCGTCGAAGACGATGGTGATCAGCTCGAAGTCGGGCGGGCCACCCGCGAAGACGGTCTGTGTGGTGGCGCCGGACGTGGCGCCCTCGATGTCGAGGGGGATGGGATCGTGACAGACCCCCAACGACCAGCCGACGACGTTCGCGGGAGAGACGTGGGTCAGGAGCACCTCGACCGAACCGATCGATCCACTCGGGCCCGTCGCATCCGTCACCGACATCTCGAAGTCGGGGTCGACGGGCGGAGAGATCTGGGCGTGCGCGGTCTCGGTCGTGCCGCTCGAAAGTACGATGCCCGCGACGACGAGAAGGCAGGGGAGGAGTGGGGATCTGGCCAGGGCGTGTCGTGGTTCTCGAGATGCCCGCGCGGGTCGGGGAGCACCGGGACGAGTCCGTTCGAGTTCACCGTTCTGCGTCATAGGTCTCCTGCCGTCAGCAGCCCGTGGGGAGCTGGGCTGCTGCTCGCTCGCTGTCGGGAGGTCCATTCTAGGCGTCGCTGCCGCCGAGGCCAGCGGCGATTCTCCGGCAGGGGATCCGACATGCGAGCGGAGCCACCGAACGGTCACGGCGGCTCGCTCGCGCCCCGAGATCGAGCGTCGTCCCGGACTCTACTCCCGTCACTCCAGCACGGGGATGTTCTTCCGCGCGCACATCGCCTTGAGGACCTTCGGCCAGACCGTGACGCTCACCTCACCGAGATGCGCCTTCCTCAAGAGGAGCATCGTCGTGCGTGACTGACCGATGCCGCCGCCGATGCTGAGCGGAATCTCGTCGTTCAGGATCGCCTGGTGATACGGGAGTTCCAGGAAGTCGAGCTGACCGCTCATCTCGAGTTGCTTGCGCAGGGTCTCCTTGGTCACGCGGACACCCATCGATGTGAGCTCGTGCCGACGTCGAGTCACCGGGTTCCAGACCAGGATGTCGCCGTTGAGCCCGTGCATCGGTCGACCGCTGGCCGACGTCGTCTCGGTGACCCAGTCGTCGTAGTCTGCGGCGCGCATCTCGTGCGGGTATCCATCGGCGAGCGGCCAACCGATCCCGATGATGAAGACCGCGGGGTGCTCCTGGAGGATGGCCGTCTCCCGCTCCTTCCGCGGCAGGTCGGGATAGCGCTCGAGAATCTCCTCGGCGTGAAGGAAGGTGAGCTCGTCCGGAAGTTCGGGGTGTCCGGCGTCGCGCAGTTGCGGGAACATCTCGTGGGCGAGCGTCTCCGCGCCCTTGAGGACCTTCCAGATCTTCTTCACGGTCGCGGTCAGGAACCCGAGGTTCCGATCAGCCTCGGTGATCACCCTCTCCCAGTCCCACTGATCGACGTAGGCGCTGTGGTCGTGGTCGAGGAAGTAGTCCTTCCGCACCGCGCGCATGTCGGTGCAGATGCCTTGACCCGGAGCGCACTGGAACTGCTTCAGGGCGACCCGCTTCCACTTCGTCGCCGCTTGGACGACCTGCGCATCGATCGGGTTCTTCCCGCGATCGTTCGAGATGTGGAACTGGACCGGCGTGCGCGACCCGTCGCGGTCGAGCATGTCGTTGACGCCACTCCTCTCGTCGACGATCAGCGGCACCTCCACCATCATGAGGTCGAGCTCGCGACAGAGCCCCTCCGCGATGTGTCTCTTGACGGCGTAGAGCGCCTCCTGGGTCTGGCGAGGATTCAAGACGGGGGTGTAGTCCGACGGGAGAACGCGCTCGAGGTCGGCGTAGTCCCCGATCCCCGGGCCGGCGAGGTCGGCCTGTTTGGCGTGATCCGACACGATGCCCTCCTTCCTCAGCGAGGTGACGGTCGCCGGGAGCAAAGCGTGATCCCGCTCGCGAGCGCCCGGGAATCGCGACGGAGTCGATCGGTGTTCCAGCGATGGGGAGCGATTCGCAAACCGTGGAAACTGTGCGCGCCACCACCCGGCCGTGCTCGCCGGAGCGAGCGTCATGTTCGCGTGGTCTGCGAGACACTGTCCTGCGAAGCGACCCACCGAGGAGTAGGCCGCCCCGCCGTACTCTCGCGAGCAAGTCTCGTGTCGCGAAAACTCGCCGCAAGACGACGAGTCGATCCGACGAGGGAGCGACGAACGAACCCCGGCCCGCAGAGTCGCGGACCGGGGTGAAAGTGAATACCGGTTTCTCAGGACGAGCGCGGCGGCGAGAGCTCGGCGCCGAGCGCACCGCGGAGCTCCTTCACCAGGTCGCCATGGCCGACCACGAAGGTCGTCTGGGTTCCGGCGAGGATCTCCTGCACGAGCTCGAGCTCCTTGAGTCGAGCGAG
>JAGQRC010000275.1 GCA_020425835.1 Planctomycetota bacterium
CCATCGATCGACAGCAGCAGCGAGTGGTCGCCGCTGGCGAAGATCTCGACCCGACCGACATCGCTCTCTGCGATACCGTCACCGGTGACGTCGACGTCGTAGCCGGGCGACCCGACGACGATCTCGGGGCGGCCATCCCCATCGAGGTCGTCGATCGACGAGATGCTCGTTCCGAAGAACGCTCCGCTCTGGGCAGACTCGAGCGTGAAGTCCTGAGCGTCGAGGGCCAACGATGAGAGGGCGACGGTCGAGCCCAGGAGGAGAGACAGAGGTCGGGCCTGCGCGCTGCGGGCGGTGCCCGACGCGAGACGCCAGAGAGCCGCGATCATGCGAGACTCACTTCCGTCGGGGAACCCCAGCCCTTCGGAGTGGACAGCCGCGAACAATAGTTTCTGGCTCGAGGTGCAGTGCGTAAAGACAATCTTCGCGAACCAAGGCGTTGACCCCGGGGCGACGGGCCGCTCGCCCCAGGGGTCGACGATTTCCGGGTGCCACCGTACCTTGAGCCCGAGTCTCCCGTGCCGAGGCGGTCGTCGACGATCGGGTCCCGATCCGACGCCCCGGTGCGGAGGGCGTTCGACCGATCGCCTCGCCCCGGGCTCGGGACTCCTGCGGTGGCGAGAGTGGACCGACAACGGGACGGCGAAACCGTGGATGCACCGATCACTCAACTCCTGCAGAACGCACGGGCCGGTGAACCCGGCGCGGCCGAGGCGCTCTTCTCGGAGCTGTACGGGGAGCTGCGCGAGATCGCGGGTCGCGTCTTTCGCTCGCAGCCGCGCGAGCACACGCTCGATCCGACCGGGCTCGTCCACGAGGTCTACGTCAAACTCGCCCGCTCCGAGTCCGGCGTCGACTGGCAGGATCGGGCGCACTTCTTCCACGTCGGCGCACGCGTCATGCGGCAGATCCTCGTCAACCACGCGCGCGACAAGTCGGCAAAGAAACGCGGTGGCGAAGCGCGCCGCGAGCGGTTCACGGTCGTCGCTGATCGAGGGGGCGTCGACGACGGCGTACTCGACGTGATCGCTCTGAACGACGAGCTCGAGCGACTCGCCGAGCTCGATTCGCGACAGGCGCGGGTCGTCGAGCTCAAGGTGTTCGGAGGTCTCAAGACGTCGGAGATCGCTCAGCTCCTCGACGTCTCGCCTCGCACCGTCGAACTGGATTGGACGATGGCGCGCACCTGGTTGGGCGATCGACTGCGGGAGTCCGCGTCGCGCTCGGACGAGGCGGAGGATCGTTGAGTCCGACCTCCCGATCGGTTCGCGGCGGTGGACGATGACTCTGGACCGCGAGACCGGGAGCGCAGGCGATCCTTCGCCCGCCGCGTCCGCGTTCGATCCGCGTCACTTCGATCGCTACCTTTCCGTCGCTCCCGAAGCCGAGTCGTTCCTCGCCGGGTTGACCACGCCACGGCCGGTGACCGTCTGGTCTCTCGACCGACGGATCGATCCGGGAATCGTCGAGGCGACATTGACCGAGGCGCACGGGAGCCGTGAGAACCCCGTCGCACGGTTGGGGTGGCGATCGATGGCGTGGCGCCTTCCGGACGGTGCGCGACCGGGCTTCGGGTGGCTCTATCGATCGGGTGCGATCCACGTGCAGGAGGAAGCGTCGCTCCTTCCGGTGCTCCTGCTCGACCCCCGACCCGGGGAGCGCGTGCTCGATCTCTGCGCCGCGCCGGGTGGCAAGACGGCGCAGATCTCGGAGGCGCTCGGAGGCCGGGGGACGGTGATCGCCAACGAACGAAACGCGTACCGCACCAACGCGCTTCGCGACACGGTCAAGCGGCTCGGGCTGCTCAACGTGACGACCACTGTGTCGGACGGTCGGCGACTTCCCACGACGATCGGGACCTTCGACGCGGTGCTCGTCGACGCTCCGTGCTCCTCCGAGGGAACACGGCACGGGAGCGGCGCGAGCTACGCCCGGACCTCGAGCGCGTTTCGAGATCGGCTCGAGCGCGTGCAGCTCGGTCTCCTCTTCGCCGCGGCCGACCTCTGCCGACCCGGCGGTCGCGTGGTCTACTCGACCTGCAGCTTCGCACCGGAGGAGAACGAGGCGATCGTGGATCGGTTGCTGGAGACGCGCGAGGACATCGAGGTGGAGCCGTTCGAGGTGCCGGGCCTGACCACCGATCCGGGGCTCGTCTGCTTCGAGTCGCGGAGGTTGCGTTCCGAGCTTCGGGGAGCGATCCGACTGTGGCCGCATCGATCCGGTACCGGCGGCTTCTTCGCCGTCCGACTGCGTCGCACCGGTGGGGCGCCGCGGGTGGAGCCCGCATCGATCGCTGAAGTCGAGCGCGTACCGGGGCTCGACCGCGCGCTCGAGGCGGTGAGCGCACACTTCGGTTGGCCGGCGTCGGTCTTCGGTGGATTGCGGTTCTTCGTCCGCCGTCGGCAGCTGCACGCGCTCGCCGACGATCATGTCGCGCTCGGACCTCCGGTACCGTCGACGGGGGGACTACCCCTCGGGAAGGTCGTGCCGGGACACCTCCAGCTCTCGACGAGCGGGATCCTGCAGTTCGGGCGCCACGCCACGCGACACGTGCTCGAGCTCTCGGCGGATGAGGTTCGCGCCTACCACCAACGGGAGGAGTGGTCCATACCTGCCGCGCGGATCGCACTGGACCAGCCGGACTCGACGTCGCGCGGACGGGGCGCGGTGATCGTTCGGCACGACGCCGTCCCCCTCGGTCGTGCGCTCCTGACTCGGGTGAATGCCGAGGCGTACCGAGTGACGAGCGAGTATCCGGTGGCTTGGATTCCGGGAGGATCGGGTCGCTGATCCTCATCGCGGTGGCGAGCCGATGGGTCGTCACGTATCGTTGAGCCGTGTCGTGGGTGTCGTCCAGGGAGATGCATGGCCGCCGATTTCGACTCCGAGAGCTACCGCGAGCTCCGTCGTCTCCTCGACGAAGCGGTCGACCTCGATGCCGAGGCGCGAGATCGCTTCGTCGAGAGCTGCCCCGAGCGGTTTCGTCCCGAGCTTCGACGGTTGCTCGCGGAAGTGTCCCGCCCGACCTCTCGGGTCTGGTCCGCTCTTCCGGTTCCGGAGCGTGAGCCGGAGGTCGATCCCCCGGAGCGACTCGGACCGTATCGGTTGGCGGGCGAGATCGGTCGGGGCGGGATGGGTCGCGTGTTCCGCGCGACCGACACGCGGCTCGACCGCACGATCGCGCTGAAGCTCCTGACGGCGAGCTGGAGGAGCGACGACGTTCGCGACGCGTTGCGCCGTGAGGCGAGGACGATCGCGTCTCTCAATCATCCCAACATCGCGACGATCCATTCCCTCGAGGAGATCGACGGTGTCGGCTTCTGCACCCTCGAGTTGGTCGAGGGGGAGAGCCTCGCCGATCGCCTCGCGCGCGGTCCACAACCACTGCCCGAGATCATCCCGATCGTCCGACAGCTGCTGTCCGGACTCGAGGCGGCCCACCGAGCGGGAATCGTCCACCTCGACCTGAAGCCGGCCAACGTGATGGTCAGCGTCGAGGGCCGCGTCAAGATCCTCGACTTCGGAGTCGCTCGCAGCATCCGAGAGTCGGCAGCCGAGGTCTCGATCACCGGCACTCCGGGCTACATGAGTCCCGAGCATCTGCGGGGAGAGCCGGTGGACGCACGGTCCGATCTGTTCTCCGTCGGTAGCGTGCTCTTCGAGTGCTTCACCGGATTGCCCGCGTTCTCGGGCGACTCCGTCGCCGATCGGATCCGCGCCACCTTCGAGGAGACCCCGGAGTTCGTCCGCGTCGTGAACCGGGCGGGGGCGCGATGGGGCGAGCTCGTCGCGTCGCTGCTGGCCCGAGATCCGGAGGCGCGTCCCAGGAACTCTGCGGAGGTGCGTCGCGCCGTCGATGCCATCGTGTCGGGCTCGATCGGAGCGCACCGAGACGGGCACGGCGCCACCGACATCGGGCGGGCGGGCTTGCCTTCGCGGCCGACCCCGCTGATCGGGCGAGAGTCCGTCCTCGCGAGCATCGAGACGGCGTTGATCCAGCAGCGCGTGGTCACGCTGATCGGGGTCGGTGGGGCGGGGAAGTCCCGCGTCGCGCCAGAGGTCGCGCACCGGTCGCACGATCCGGTGGTCTGGGTCTCGTTCGCGGCGGTGGTTCGGGGAGGGGATGTCGTCGGCCGCTGGGCTCGCGTTCTGGGGGCGACCCTCGAGGAGAGCGATCGCGTGTCGGGGTTGGCCGCGGCGATCGGGGAAGGACCGCTGCTCATCGCGCTCGATGGCGTCGAGGCGGTGCTCGACGAGTTGCGACCCACGATCGCGGCGCTCCTCGATCGTTGCCCGGGGCTGCGGATCCTGATCACGAGCCGCGCTCGCGTCGGTCTCCGGGGCGAGGAGTCGATCACCGTGGGTCCGCTGAAGATCCCCGAGGGTTCGGACCACGACGCCGTTCATGACAGCGAAGCGGGGCGCTTCCTCATCGAGCTCGCGGCGAGAGCCGGATCCCCGGTCGACGACGCGGACCCCGCCGTGCTCGCGCAGCTGTGTCGGCGGCTGGATGGCCTGCCGTTGGCCATCGAGTTGGCCGTGGGTCGACTCTCCTTGATGGAGGCTTCGGAGCTCGACCGTCGATTGGAGCGGCGGTTCGAGCTGCTCCGGTCGCGGGAGACCGACGGGCCGGATCACCACCGGACGCTTCACGCGGCGATCGACTGGAGCTACCAGCTGCTGGGTCCTCGGGAGCGCTCGGTGTTCCGGCGTCTCGGCGTGTTCGCCGACGGTGCCACGTTGCGAGCGATCGAGAACGTCGTCGCCGACGAGACGCTGCCCGCTTGGGAGGTGATCGATGTGCTCAGCGACCTCGTCGATCAGTCGCTCCTCGTGGTCACGTCGACGGGAGACGGCACCCGGTTCCGAATGCTCGATTCGGTGCGGGAGTTCGCTCGAGAGTGTTGGGCCGTGGGCGACGAGACCTCCGGGATCCGGTCCCGCTTTCTCGGCCACTACGCGGCGTTGGCGAACGAGGCGGAGTTGCACTTCCAGGGTCCCGATCAGGTCCTCTGGCTCGATCGCATCGCGCGGGAGCACGAGAACATCATGGAAGCGCTCCGGGTCGGTCCGACGGACGAGAACGAAGTCGATCGTGCGGTCGACCTGATCGGAGCGCTCTACTACTACTGGGAGCTCCGGTCGCGTTATCGAGCGGGACTGGATGCGATGGAGATGCTCTACCATCGGCTCCGCCCGGACACCGAGCGGCGACGTCGTGCCAAGGCCCTCAATCTCATGTCCTCTCTCCGTCAGTCCCTCGGCGACTTCGAGACGTCGATGCGATACCAGGATGAATGCACCGAGCTCTGCCGGGTCCCCGGGTTCGAGACGCAGCTCGCCACGTCGGTGATGAACCAGGCCATTCGGCACAAGCGCACCGGCGACTACGATCGGGCGGCAGCCATGTACGAGGAAGCGCTCGACGTCTTTCGTCGCATGGGCGATCGACATCGTCAACCACTGGCGCTGATCAACCTCGCCATCCTCGAATCGGATCGCGGCCAGTTCGACTCCGCGCAGGAGCGCTACCGGGAGGCGATCGAGATCGCGCGAGAGCTCGGCGACCGACACACCATTGCCTCCTGTCTGGCGAGCTCGGCCATCGTGGCTCGAAGCGTGGGCGACCTGGCGAGGGCGCACCGGCGGTTCGAGGAAGCGATCGCCACGTTCCGTGAAGTTGGCGACCGCGAAGGAGAGGCGCGCGCAAAGGGGAATCTCGCCCTCGTCTTCCA
>JAGQRC010000276.1 GCA_020425835.1 Planctomycetota bacterium
ATCCTGATGCCGAAGGGCGAGCGCGTGCCGGTCGGCCAGGATCAGAAGCAGCACGTCGAGGTCGCCCGCGACATCGCGCAGAAGTTCAACAACACCTACACGGAGGTGTTTCCGCTGCCGGATCCGCTGATCCCCGAAAGAGCCGCGAAGGTTCCCGGGATCGACGGCGAGAAGATGAGCAAGTCGTATGGGAACGCCATCCTGGTCTTCGACGGCGAAAAGAAGATCAAGAAGACGATCGGGCGCATCGTGACCGATTCGCTCGAAGTGGACGATCCGAAGGAGCCCGATGGCAACCTGATCTTCGAGCTCTACCGTCTGGTCGCGGATGACACCCGCGTCGCGGAGATGGCGGATCGCTACCGGGCCGGCGGGTACGGTTACGGGCACGCCAAGATGGCGCTCTTCGAGGCCTTCATGGACTACTTCGGACCGTTCCGCGCGCGACGGACGGAGCTCGAGACGAGGCCCGACGACGTCGAAGACATCCTGATCGAGGGGGCCCGGAAAGCACGCGAGACCGCGGCCGCGACCCTCGAAGAGGTGCGCACGGCGACCGGTCTCGCGGCTCGCATGAGCTGAAGCGGCGTTTCGCTTCAGATCCTCGTCGGGAAGCCGGCGCAGAGGTCTCGCACCTGTCCACCGATCTCCGTCGTCAGTGATTCGTTCGCCGGGTCCTTCAGGATCCGGGCGATCCAGCTCCCGATCTTCTCGATCTCGTCGAGACCCATGCCGCGACTGGTGATCGTCGGCGTCCCGATGCGCAGGCCGCTCGGCTGCCGAGGCGGGTTCGGATCGAACGGGATCATGTTCATGTTGACCACGATCGACGCGCGCTTGAGCGCATCCTCGGCGACGTCGCCCGTGGTTCCGACGCTACGGAGATCGACGAGCACCATGTGGTTGTCGGTGCCGCCCGACACGAGCCGAATGCCCTCGGCGGCCAGGATCTCACCGAGCCGCTGCGCGTTGGCGACGAGGGCGCGCGAGTACGCCTTGAACGCGTCACCCATCGCTTCCTTGAAGCAGACGGCACGCGCGGCCACGAGGTGCATCAGCGGACCGCCCTGGTTGCCCGGGAAGACCGCGCTGTCGACCTTCTCCGCGTACTCCTTCTTCGAGAGGATCATCCCGCAGCGCGGCCCGCGCAGGGTCTTGTGCGTCGTGGTGGTGACGAGGTCGGCGTGCGGGATCGGGCTCGGATGGACATCCGCCGCGACCAGCCCCGCGATGTGCGCCATGTCGACCATCAGTCTGGCGTCCACCTCACGCGCGATCTCCGCGAACCCCGGAAAGTCGATGATTCGCGGATAGGCGCTGGCTCCCGCGACGATCAGCTTCGGCTGATGCTCTCGGGCGAGCTTGCGGACGAGGTCGAGGTCGATGCGCTCGCTCTCGGCGTCGAGCGTGTAGTGTTGGAAGTCGTAGAACTTGCCGGTCGCGCTCACCTTCGACCCGTGGGAGAGGTGACCCCCGTGGGCGAGGTCCATCGCCAGGACGCGATCGCCGGGCTTGAGGAGCGCGGCGTAGGCGCCGAGATTCGCCTGGGTGCCCGAGTGCGGCTGGACGTTGGCGTGCTCCGCGCCGAAGAGCGCCTTCGCGCGGTCCCGCGCGATGTCCTCCACCTCGTCGACCACCTCGCAGCCGCCGTAGTATCGCTTGTGCGGATAGCCTTCCGCGTACTTGTTCGTCAGGACCGATCCCTGAGCTGCGAGAACCGCGTTGGAGACGATGTTCTCGCTGGCGATCAGGTTGATCTCGGACTTCTGGCGAGCCTCTTCCGCCTCGACCAAGCGAGCGATGTCCGGATCTTGTCTCTCGAGAGCTTCCATCCTAGTTGTCTCCTCGGGTCTTCCAGCGCAGGTACGCTTCGATGAACAGGGTCAGCGCGCCGTCCAGGGTCTGGTCGACGTTGCCCGTCTCGACCTCGGTCCGATGGTCCTTGACCATCTTGTACGGGTGCAGCACGTAGGAGCGGATCTGGCTCCCGAATGCGATCTCGCCCTTCTCGCCCGCCATGGACGCGAGTTCCTTGTCGCGCTTCATCTCCTCGTGCTGGATCAGACGGGACTTCAGCTCGCGCATGGCCGCCGCACGGTTCGAGTGCTGCGACCGCTCGTTCTGGCACTGGACGACGATCCCCGTCGGGAGGTGCGTGATCCGCACCGCCGAGTCGGTCGTGTTGACGTGCTGGCCGCCGGCCCCCGACGCGCGGTACGTGTCGACTCGGAGGTCGGACTCGTTGATCTCGAGATCGATGTCCTCGACCTCCGGCGTGATGTCGACGGAGACGAACGAGGTGTGGCGTCGGCTCTTGGCGTCGAAGGGCGAGATGCGAACGAGGCGGTGGACGCCGCGCTCGGACTGCAGGTACCCGAACGCGTACGGGCCCTGCAGATGGATGGTGCACTTCTTCGTGCCCGTTTCCTCGCCCGGGTTGTCGTCGAGAATGCTCGCCTTGTAGCGGTGTCGTTCTGCCCAGCGCAGGTACATCCGCTTGAGCATCTCCGCCCAGTCGCAGCTCTCGGTGCCCCCGGCTCCGGCGTTGATCTCCAGGTAGCAGTTCCCCGGATCGAAGCGCCCGTTGAGCAGCGTGCGGAGCTCGAGCGCCTCGGCCTGTTTGAGGAGCTTGCGGGTCTCGGCGTCGGCCTCGGACAGGACGGACGCGTCGTCCTCCTCGAGCGCCAACTCGAGCAGGGTCCGGGTGTCGTTGAGCGCATCGTCCAGGTCTTGGATCGCGTCGACGAAACCCTTGTGGGTCTTGAGCTCCTGGATGACCTTGTTGGCCGCCTCCTGGTCGCCCCAGAAGCCCTCTGCACACTGGGCCTGTTCGAGCTCCTTCAGTCGAGCGGTTCTCCACTCATAGCGACAGGCGTCTCGGACACGGCCGAGGAGTTCCTCGATAAGTTCAACGCGATTCTCGGTTTCGGAAGACATTGGGGGTCCGACGAGGCCTCTCTGCGCGTAGGGTCACGCGGGCGGAGAGCGTAGTCGAAGGGAGGCGGGCCGTCGAGAGCGCCCGGGACCTCACCGTGGCGTTCCCGAAAGCGAGAGTGCGAACCGTGGGGGACTCCGGGAGGCGGCCTCCGGGGAAACGCGGACATGGTCGCAAGGCCGACGGCCGTTCGGTCGACAACCGAGGGGAGGAGAGGGCTCGGTTCTCGGAGTCGGCAGGCCAGTGCGCGGGCGTCCCCGAGCGGGACGATCTGGCGCGGGCGTTTCTGGCTCTCGCTGGAGATCGGTTCCAATGCGTCACTTGATCACGGGTGGAGCGGGATTCATCGGCGGCTATCTGGCCGAGTCCCTCCTCGAGCGGGGCCACGAAGTGCACGTGCTCGACAACCTGTCCACGGGGAGCATGGACAACATCCAGCGACTGCGTCGTCATCCCGGGTTCACCTACACGATCGACACCATCTTCCACGAGCCGCTGCTCGCCGAGCTCATCGATCAAGCCGATCAGGTCCACCATCTCGCGGCGGCGGTCGGGGTGCAGCTCATCATCAAGAGCCCGGTCCGGACGATCGAGACGAACACGCAGGGGACGGAGCTGGTCCTCGAGCACGCGGCGAAGAAGTCGAAGCGTGTCTTCTTCGCCTCCACGAGCGAGGTCTACGGCAAGTCGCAGGACTTCCCGTTCTCGGAAGAGGGCGATCTGGTCCTCGGTGCGCCGAGCAAGGGGCGTTGGTCGTACGCCTGCTCGAAGGCGCTCGACGAGTTCCTCTGTCTGGCCTACTGGCACGAGAAGAGTCTGCCGACCACGATCCTCCGTTTGTTCAACACCGTCGGGGCGCGTCAGGTCGGCCACTACGGGATGGTCTTGCCGACGTTCGTCCGCCAGGCGCTCCGATCGGAGCCGATCACCGTGTTCGGCAACGGCTGTCAGAGCCGCTGTTTCTCGGCGGTCCAGGACGTCGTCGATTGTTGGATCGCGCTCAGCGAGAACGCGGAGACCGTCGGTCAGATCTACAACATAGGGTCGAGTCACGAGATCACGATCCTGGGACTCGCTCGACTCGTCAAGGAGGTCACCGGGTCGTCGTCGGAGATCGTCCAGATCCCCTACGACACGGCGTACGAGCAGGGCTTCGAGGACATGCCGCGACGCGTGCCCGACACGCGCCGACTTCGTCAGACGATCGGCATGGTCCCCGAAACGCCGATCGCTCGGATCGTCGAGTCGGTCGTCGCCCACGAGCGCGAGCGTCTGGACTCGTCCGCGGCCAAACCCCAGGCGCCGCTGACCCAACGCCGCCGGAAGCTACGCACGGTTCCCGTCGCCCCGCCGACCTCGACATCCGCACCCGATCCGGTGCGCTGAGGGCCCGAGCTCTTCCCTGGCAATCCGGCGACGCGGCGCTACCGTCTTCGGCAGAGGACCGGCGTCGAGATCGACGAGCGGGAACCCGGTCGTCTCGGGATTCGTCGTCGCCTCGCAAGTCCGACCAGGGAGGGTCTCACCATGCGCATCGTCCGACGCCTCTTTCGACACGAGTCCACCTTCGTCGCCCTCGCTTTGACGCTCCTCGGATGTGTCCCATCCGCAGCGATCGAAGAGAGCCGCCCGCTCACGAAGCTCGTGCGAGCCGGGGTGGAGCAAGGAAAGGGGACCTTCTCCCACGACGACTTCGATGCCATCCTTCGTCAGTACGTTCGGGCGAACGGGAGGGTCGATTACGCGGGTCTCGCGAAGGACCACGGGAAGCTGAAGGCGTATCTCGATCGACTCGCTACGGCGAAGATCGCCGAGCTCCGGCGGGAGGAGATCTTCGCGCTCCTGATCAACGCCTACAACGCGTACACGCTCGACCTGATCGTCCGGAACTACCCGCTGAAGAGCATCAAGGACCTCGACAAACCCTGGGACACCCCGTTCTGCGTCGTCGGCGGTGAGAAGCTCACGCTCAACGACATCGAGCACAAGTTCCTCCGGCCCAAGGAACTCTTCGATGACCCGCGCATGCACTTCGCGATCAACTGCGCGTCCGTCGGTTGTCCACCTCTGCGCGCGGGCGCCTACACCGGCAAGGAGCTCGGGAAGCAGCTCGATCAGGCGGTGCGCGCCGCGCTCGACCAGGAACGATACCTCAGAGTGCGCGACGGGCGCGTCGAGCTGACCAAGATCCTCTCTTGGTTCCGCGACGACTTCGTCAAGAAGTACGGCTCCGTCTCCAAGTTCCTGATCCCGCGCGTCGGCGGTGAAGCGAAGTCGATCCTCGAGGCGCGAGGAGACGACGCGCTCTCGTACCAGGACTACGACTGGGGGCTGAACTCGGGCTAGATGGGATGAGAAGGCCAGTCTCCGGCGGAGTCTTCACGTAGAGTGGAGCTCCAAAACTAAGACGGGCTCAGAGGCCCAAAGGAGACTGGCCATGTCGGATCTTACCGGATCGAAGCGGGTGCTGGGAATCGACTTGAGCGACTCGAAGTTCGAGGCTTGCCTGATCGACCAGACGGGCGAGGTTGTGGAGCGACAGCAGCAACGCTTGACGCCTTCGGGGTTGGCCCGTGTTCTGGATCGGGAGGAGTGTCTCCGGGTCGTGATCGAGATCGGAACGCACTCTCCCTGGGTCAGTCGGATCTGCGAAGAGTACGGTCACGAAACGTTGGTCGCCAATCCGCGGCAAGTGTCGTTGATCCACAAGAGCGCGAAGAAGAACGACCGCAACGACGCCGAGAAACTCGCCCGCGTGGGTCGTCTGGACCCGAAGCTCCTCGCCCCGA
>JAGQRC010000277.1 GCA_020425835.1 Planctomycetota bacterium
GATGACCACCGACCTGCACGCGATCCGGCAACAAGCGATGGATGAGGCGGCGGCCACCGGGACCATCGTCACGCTCGCGCTGACCACCAAGACCGTGAACTTCGGGTCCATCACGGCGTTTCCCGATGGCTCGCTCGACCTGTCCGGGATCGACGGCGTCGACGACGACCTCATCATCAAGCCGTTCCACCAGAAGGGCGCGGTGATCTCGCTGCGCGAGTTCGCCAACAACGCGTACAACCACCATCACGGCATGCAGTCCGAGGAGCGGTTCGGGGTCGGGATCGACCGCGACAACGATGGCGTGGTCAACGAACTGACCACCGGGGACATCACGGCGGCCTCGCTCTACCAGGCGACACTCCCTCCCCCGGGTCGCGTCCTCCCGAACGATGCGACCGTCGCGGCGGCGGTGACGCTCGGCGAGAGTCTCTTCACGATGAGCATCGCGGATGGGGGGTTCGGATGTGCGGGCTGTCACATTCCATCCCTTCGGCTCGAGAACGCCGTCTTCACCGAGCCGAACCCGTACAACCCGAAGGGCAACCTCCGCGTCCAGGATGTCGCTCATTCGGTCGCCGTCGACCTGTCGACGGAGGGGCCGCTCCCCCGACTTCCGGAGGAGGTCGACGGGACCGTGCTCGTGCCGCTCTTCTCCGACTTGAAGCGGCACGACCTCGGATCGGGCGGACCGTTCGACCTGAACAACGAGATGCTGGAGCAGAGCGGGATCCCCACCTCGCAGTGGCTGACCCGGAAGCTCTGGGGAATGGCCAACGAGCCGCCGTTCATGCACCACGGCCGCTGTTTGACCATCTCCGAAGCGATCCAGGCGCACGGAGGAGACGCGCAGGAGTCCCGAGACGCTTGGTTGACCGGGACCGCCGATGAGCAGGATGCCGTCGTCGAGTTCCTGAAGACCTTCCGGGTGCTTCCCGAGGAGGCCACCTCACTGACACAGTTCGAGGATGGGTCGGGGATCATCGGCGATGAGCCGGCGATCGCCGAGCATCTCGATCAAGCGCAGATCGAAGCGGGGCTCGTCTCGTTCGACGCGGTGTTCGAGCAAGGGAAGCGGCTGTTCCGCGCGAGCTTCAACACGCTCGACGGATTCGGCCGACCGGAGGCGACGGGGACCGGCGCGCCCCGTGCGCGGCGCGAAGGTAACCAGCGCTTCAATCGGATCTCCGCTCCCGACGCGAACTCTTGCTCCGGCTGCCACAACGTCCCGCGCTCGGGAGGCGGAGGGGACAACGTCGCCAACGTCTTCGTCCTCGCCCAACGAATGCCGTTCGTGAACTTCGACGGCGGCGCGGGCGACCAGTTCGAGGATCACACCCTTCTCGGCGTCGGCAACGAGCGCAATACGCTCGGCATGTTCGGTGCGGGTTACATCGAGCTGCTCGCCCGCGAGATGAGCAGCGATCTCCGGACGATCCGAGAGCAGGCTCTGGTCGACGCGATCGCCAGCGGCACCGCGGTGACCCGCAGCCTCGTCACGAAAGGGGTCTCGTTCGGCGAGATCACCGGTCACCCCGATGGCTCCCTCGACACCTCCGGTGTCGAGGGTGTCGACGCGGATCTGGTCATCAAACCGTTCCACCAGAAGGGGGCGGTCGTCTCGCTCCGCGAGTTCTCGAACAACGCCTACAACCACCACCATGGCATGCAGTCCTCGGAGCGGTTCGGGGCCGGTGTCGACCAAGACGCGGACGGCTTGGCCGACGAACTCACGGTCGGGGACATCACCGCGGCGGCGGTCTATCAGGCCGCCCTCGCTGTCCCTGGGCGCGTGCTCCCGATCGATCCGATCGCCCGGGCCGACGTCTTCCGAGGCGAAGCGCTGTTCACGGAGATCGGTTGCGCGACCTGTCACATCCCGACCCTCCGCCTCGAGAGTCCGATGTTCAGCGAGCCGAACCCGTTCAACCCGCCGGGCAATCTCCGGCCGGGGGACGTCATGCAACCGTACGAGTTCGACCTGACGATCGAGGGGCAGACGCCACGGCTCGGAAGGCAGACGGATGGCTCGGTTCTGGTTCCCGCGTTCACCGATCTGAAGCGGCACGACATGGGTCCGGAGCTGAACAACGAGGAACTCCTGCAGGCAGGGATCCCCTCCAACCTGTGGCTCACCCGGAAGCTGTGGGGGATGGCCAACGAGCCACCCTACCTCCATCACGGCCGTGCGCTCTTGATCTCGGACGCCATCCTCGCTCACGGAGGAGAAGCCGAGGACGCGCGCGTCCGCTTCACACGGCTCCCGACGGCGGACCGCGCGAGGATCGTCGCCTTCCTGAAGACCCTCCAGGTGTTGCCCGAGGGCGAGACACAGCTCGTCGTCGAGAAGTGACCGACCGATGCCCCGTGTTGCCGCTGTCCCGGTGCCCCGGGACAGTGTTGCTCGGGGACAGTGTTGCTCGGGGACGGTGTTGCTCGGGGACGGTGTTGCTCGGGGACGGTGTTGCCCGGGCTACCGGTACTCGGTCATCTCGGCGAGACGGGTCAGCGCGTCGTGCAATCGACGACAGGTCTCGTGAGTGTCCCTCTGCATCAGGCGTAGAGCGTCGTGATCGTGCTGACACCGACGGTGCAGCGTCGTCATGCTCGGATGCTCCGTGTCGACGCCGCCGCGCTCGTGTCGAGCGATCGCGATCTCGTGGTCGTCGACGGCGCGATCGAGACGCTGGATCTCCTCCGCGTAGCGATCGAGCCGGGTCTCCAGGTTGTCCAGGAAGTGCGCGATACGATCGAGCGCCGAACGACTCGCCTGGCACTCGTCCTGGAGTCGACCGATGTCCGTCATCCAAGCGCGACGCTCGCTCACCCAGCGAGCGTGGTCGGCGTGGAGGATCTCGTGACCTTCGACCATCATGTCCCACCCTCTCTCAGCGGATCCCACGGGACTCGCCCGTGAGCTTCTCGTGCTCGTCTTCCTCGGACACGAACACGGCGGCGAGCCAGAGCGGCAGACCGACGAAGACCATGTAGAGGAAGATCCCCACCGCCATGAGACCGACGACGCGCCACTCGAAGAGCGAGGCGGCGAGGACGAGGGCGGCGACCGCGAGGACGCCCGCGATCTTCAGTCCCGTCGTGAGACCCGTCGTCTCCTCGTCGGCCCGAGTCTCCTCATCCGTGATCGTGGACGGGTCCTTCCCGCGCAGCGTCGAGAGGCGCGTCGGCTCCTCGTAGGAGTTCGCGACCAGGAGAACGACCGTCAGGATCGGGATCGGAATCGCCGCGGCATAGGCGACCGACGGGAAGAAGATCAGACCGATGACCGTGGCGACCAGGAACAGGGCGAGGAGCACATAGACCGTTGCCAACACGTGACGCGTCATCGCATGCGCGTCGGGTTCGGATCGGATCGGACCCGCTCGTGCGTGAACTCCCATGATTCCTCCCTTCACACACGGCGCCACCGGTGCAAAGGCGAGTCCCAACGTCGTGGAGCCCGTTCGGTCCGGAGCGTCGGGATGAGGAGGCGCGTTTCCCAACGACGCGAATCGGCTTGCCGACCCTGCAGGAGTGAGCGTTTGGTATCGGAGTGGGGAGGCCCTGTTCACTCTCCGAGTCGGAGGAGCAGGTCGGCGTCGTTGCGGAGGTTGTTCATCACGGCGGTCTGCTCCTCGACCGACGCGGCGATCCCCGCGGTCGCGCTGCTCACTTCGCTGATCTCGCGCGAGACCTCGTCGATCGTGGCGACGACCTCGCTGACGCTGGATTGGATCGACTTCACCTGGTCATCGATTCGAGTCGTCGCCTGGCCGGTCTGACTGGCCAGGTCCTTCACCTCGCCCGCGACCACGGCGAAGCCGCGACCGGCCTCTCCCGCTCGAGCCGACTCGATCGTCGCGTTCAGCGCGAGGAGGTTCGTCTGCTCCGCGAGCTCGGTGATCACGCCGACGACCTGGCCGATGTCCTTGCTGGCACTCGTGAGATTCTCCATCAGCTCGCCCGCGGCGGTCGCTCGTCCTCGAACGGCCTCGGCGAGACCGGCCGCCTGGGAGATCCGGAGGTTGATCTCCTCGACGGCCTCGGCCAACTCCGTGACTCCGGACGCGACCGAGTTCCCGACGCGTCGGGATTCCTCTTCGGCGTGGTGTTGAGCGGTGACATCCGTCGCGTACTTGACGATCTTGAGGACGCGGCCATGGGCATCCGCGATGGGATTGTAGGTGGCTTGGATCCAGATGTCGGATCCATCCTTGCGGAGTCGTCGGTACTTCGCCTGTTGGAAGATCCCTCGCCCGAGTGCGCCCCAGAACTGCGCGTACTCGGGGCGCGTCACGAGCTCCGGGGGGCAGAAGATCCGGTGGTGCTGCCCGACGATCTCATCGAGGCGGTAACCCATCGCATTGAGGAAGATGTCGTTGGCATAGAGGACCTTGCCATCGGTGTCGAACTCGATCGTCGCCTGAGAGCGATTGAACGCCGCCTTCTGCGCCGTGATGTCGGTGCACGCCTTGACGACGCCACGGACCTCACCCGTCGTGGGGTCGACGATGGGGTTGTAGGTCCCTTGGATCCAGATCTCCTTGCCACCCCTGGCCAGCCGTCGGAACTCCCCGCTCTTGAAGCGACCGTCCCGCAGATCGCTCCAGAACTGCTCGTAGCCGACGCTCTTCGCGCTGACCTCGTCGAGGAAGATCCGGTGGTGTTTCCCCTCGATCTCGCGGAGCGAGTACCCCATGGCCTCGAGGAAGTTGGAGTTCGCCCACAGGATGTTGCCCCGCGGGTCGAACTCGATGATCGCTTGCGCGCGGTCCATGGCCTCGAAGAGGACGAGACGACGGAGGTCGTCCGCGGACAGGCTCGGCTCACGAGGCTCGGTCATCGCCGGCGTCTCGACGACGGGCGCTGGGGTTCGTCGACGGGGGAAGAGACTCATGAACAGCTCCGGTCGTGAAGTGAGCGAGGGGAGGAGTCCGGGTTTCCCCTCGTCTTCGGTCGGGCATTCCCGGACACTTGAGCATCGGTCGGGGGAATAGCTCGTCCGCTGCCGGGATGTACGTTGAAGTCCCCAGTGGCGATGCGTGAACGACTTGGCGGCGGGCCCGCGTCGCGGATACGGAACGGCATGTCGGAAGCGATCTGGACCTCGACCGCCGCATCACCGGACGTCTGGAACGTCTCGACGCTCGTCGCGGCGGGCCTCGCGCTCGGCTTCGGCGGCTGGGTCAAGGGGGCGACGGGCTTCGGCATGCCGCTGACCGCGGTGACGCTGTTGTCGAACTTCGTTCCGGTGGAGGTTGCGCTCGGCGTCAACGTCCTGCCGCCGCTGGTCCTGAACGTCTGGCAGATCGGCGGTCGCCGCTCGCTCGTCGAGTCCGCACGACGGTTCTGGCCGGTCCTCGTCGGCTTGCCCATCGGAGTGGGGATCGGCGGACTGTCGGCGGCCCGTCTCGATTCGCGTTGGCTCCTCTTCGCGATCGGGGCGATGACCCTGTCCTTCTGCGCGATGCGCGGACTGGGCGTGTCGTTCGCGCTCTCGCCTCGACACGTCCAAGCGGCAGGGTTCCCCGCCGGACTGATCGCGGGGCTGACCGGTTCGCTCACCACCGTCACGGGTCCGCCCCTGGTGATCTACCTCCTCGCTGCGCGCACGTCGCCCGCCGTCCTCAAGACGACCCTCGGGCTCTTCTTCCTGACCGCCAATGTGCTCATCGCCCTCGCGTTCTGGTCGATCGACTTCCTGACGCCGGACACCGCGTGGCTC